>NZ_JBGMEF010000059.1:0-1352 GCF_046365475.1 Anaerococcus kampingae | reverse complement strand
CCATCGGACTGCCTCCAGATTCCCCTGATAAATATTCCGTTACTAGTTTGAGTTTAAATTCTTTTGTGTATTTTGGCATACAAAAACCCCTCCATCCGTATTCCGGATTTTGGGGTTCAGGTCAATTAAGAGTCTTGTTTTTTAAGTTTCAGATAAGTTTACTTATCTTCTTCTTCTTTTTTTCTGCTTGCAAGTAGTCCTGCTATTGAGATTCCTGCTAGTCCTACTATTCCGCTTACTGAGCCTACGCCTGTCTTGACGTTTTTGCCTGCTTTATTAGCTTTAGCATTAGGCATCTTTTCTTTTTGAGCTGCTACTTGGAAGATTAGATCTTCAGCATTTATGAAGTTCTTAGAACCGTCAGCATAGATTAGAGTAGCGTTACCCTTATCATCTACTATTACGTCGATTGCTGCTGGATTTGCCTTCTTAACTTTGTCGATTACTTCGTGTTTTTCATCGTCTGTTAAATGCTTCATATCCCTTGCACCAGCTTTAACTTTTATAGCTTTTACTGGATACTTTTCAGCTTCTGTTAGTTTTTTCTTATTATCATCTTCATTAGATGTATTGTCTTTATCGCCTTCATCAGCTTTTGATCCTGGGATAATTATTCCGCCAATATTGCCACCTGACTCATTGCCAGAAGCTTTTTCTTTTATTAGCTTGTCAGCTCCAATCACATCTTTTGATCCATTTGGATATGTGATTGTTGCATTACCCTTTTCATCTACTGTTACCTTTGTTCCTGCTGGGAATTTATCTTTGTTTGCTTCTTTAATCTTTTCAGCAATCTTAGATTTCTCTTCTTCTGTAAGCTTGTCTTTGTTGCCTACTTCAGTATTTCCAGGAATATTTGGACCAATCTTATCAGCATCTCCGCTTGCCTTACCATTTAGTGCTTTTTCTGCATCTTCTAGAGCTTTCTTTGCTTTGTTGACATCGTCTTGACTTGCATTTGGATCTGCTAGTACTTTTTCGGCATCTGCTAATGCTTTGTCGTATGCATCCTTTTTATCTTTGTCTGCATTCTTGTACTTATCTGATGCTTTTGTTGCGTCCTTTTTAGCTACTTCAGCTTCTAGAGGATTCTTATCTACTGAAGTTGCTGCGCCTGCTTTCTTAACAGTTTCTTCTGGTTTTAATTTACCAAGTTCTTTTCCATCTTTATCTTTTACAGTTACTGTTCCGTCTTTACCTACTTCGACTGTTGCACCTTCTGGTAAGTTTGGATTTGCTTTCTTAACTGCATCTTCTACAGCTTTCTTTTCAGGTTCTGTTAGGATAGATGGCTCCGCTCCTTTAACTGGTTCTGCTGGAGCTACTACTGTTCCTGCTTCATCAGCTTTCTT
>NZ_JBGMEF010000058.1:0-1101 GCF_046365475.1 Anaerococcus kampingae | reverse complement strand
AAACTAAAAAAGCAGGCGAAACAATAAAAGTAAATGGTGACACCGAAATCAAAGCCATCTGGAAAAAGACCCAAGTAAAAGTAAGCTATAACGCAAATGGTGGTAGTGGTGAAATGACAGGCTCAACCCAAGACAAAGGTTCAGACTATACAGTATTACCAAATGCTTTCAAAGCTCCAGATGACACCCAAGAATTCAGTCATTGGGAAGTAAATGGAGAAACTAAAAAAGCAGGCGAAACAATAAAAGTAAATGGTGACACCGAAATCAAAGCCATCTGGAAAAAGACCCAAGTNNATACAGTATTACCAAATGCTTTCAAAGCCCCAGACGATACCCAAGAGTTTGATACTTGGGAAGTAAATGGTGAAAAAGTAGCAGCTGGAACAAAAATCAAAGTAGAAAAAGATACAGTAATAACAGCTATTTGGAAAGCAAAAACCAATCCAACCCCACCAGTAGAAAATTACACAGTAAGTTTCAAAACAGAAACTGGTGCATCAGGTAAGATGCCAGATGAAACAGTGCCAAAAGGAAAATATGCTCTACCAAATCCAACATTTACAGCAGAAAAAGGCAAAAAATTTGCAGGCTGGAAAGTAGGAGATGGAACAGATCTTAAGGCTGTAGGAAGTGAAATAGACATTACAGGAAATGTCACCCTAACAGCAGTTTGGAAAAGCGATGAACCAGAAACTCCACCAGTTACAGAAGAAGTCCAAGTAAGCTATGAACCAGGCGAAGGTTCAGGTAAAATGGATGGAAAAAAACTTACAAAAGGTTCAAAATACAAACTATCAACTAATGGCTTTAAAGCTCCAGCAAACAAGAAATTCAAAGGCTGGAGAATAGGTGGTACAGATTACGCTGCAGGTGATGTAATCACTGTAAACGAGAATACAACAGTAACAGCCATTTGGGAAGATAGTTCATCAACTCCAGGCACAGAAGAACCAGGTAAGCCAGGCACAGGCGGAGAAACCCCAGGCACAGGTGGAGAAACCCCAGGAACAGGCGGAGAAACCCCAGGCACAGGCGGAGACACTCCAGGCACAGGCGGAGAAACCCCAGGCACAGGCGGAGAAACCCCAGGAACAGGCG
>NZ_JBGMEF010000057.1:0-19292 GCF_046365475.1 Anaerococcus kampingae | reverse complement strand
GGGCTAGATCTTAGCCCCTATTCGATTTAGCAATTTTGAAAATATAAAAAATATGTTATAATTATTATAATAGAATATTTTGTTAAAGGAGTAAAAATGAAAATAAAGAAAATCTTATTAGGCCTTGCCCTAGCAACAAGTACAGGACTATTTATGGATGAAACTTGCTTTGCTGCCCCAAATACAAATATAATGACATCCGTAAACTGGTCTTATATATTTAGTGACCGTAAACAGATAAGCCAAGAAGAGCTAAATCAAGTATTTGAAGAAGAAAAATCCAAATACGAAGCCCTCTCAAACAAGGACAAGTGGAAAAATGGAGTCCTAGGATTTTATCTAGAAAACGATGATAAAGAAGCAGTTTACGCCCTAACAAGAGCAGATGATAAAGAAGGTACCTATCTAAGCGCTAGACAAAGAAATAGTTCAGATGATGCAGCAAGCATGGATAATATGAAACAAGCTATAGAAAATATAGCCATGGTAGAAGCAAAAAGACAAAATGACCGTGGAATCGATGGAGCTCACCTAGACACCCTAGGAATCACAAGCTTTATGATGGCAGTAGGCCAAGGCAATGCCAACTACTCTGCAGGCACACCAGACCATGCCACAGTCTTTAATACCAGTGAAAACCTAGCGTGGAATAATCAAAAGCAAGCAGCAAGATCCATAGAACAATGGTGGGATGAGGAAAAGCAAGTATATGATTATCTAAGGAGCCAAGGCTACCAAACAGAAAGTGAAATGTCCGCCTACTTATCCAAAAAAGAAAACATTGATGCCCTAAGCAAGAAATTTAGAAGTGTAGGAGGCTACACACCAAGTACGGTAGGTCATTACACCAACATGGTAGACAGCGTAAATCAAGATAAAACTGCAGGATATGGAGTAAGAAAAGGAGAAAATCATTATTATGCTCACTCCCTAGTCCTAAGCTCCGGAGTAATAGGTAAGTATTATACAATAGATGAGTATAGGAACCTATTTAATAACTACTACGACAGAATGAAAAAAGACCTTGGCGTAACTGATGAAAAATACAAAAACTCAGTAATAAACCTCAGAAAAGCAGTAGAAAACAATAAAAAAATAGTAGCCTATGCAGAAAATTATATGGCAAATAACTACATGCCAAAAGAAACAAAAGAAAAACTTACAAAGCTAGTAGGAAAACAGAAAAATATCCTCGAAAGGATAGAAGTAATCCTAGTAAAATTAGAAGCGAAAATTTCAAACTAGACTCGTAATTTATCTTAAAGGCAAAACTTAGACAAAGGAGTAACAATGCAGACTAAGAAAATATTGGGACTTGCCCTAGCAGCAAGCCTAATCTCACCACTTGCTATAAGTAAGGCAAGCGAAATAGGCACCTTAGATCCAGCACTAAGTGACGAAGCTAAGCAAACAAGCCCAGACCTAATTCCAGCAAATGAAATAGACACAAGAATCCAAACAATATCTAATGGCCAAAGTCTTGGTATCACAACCAACATGCCAAGCGCAGAAGAAGTAAAAGCCTATTGGAGAAACTATGAGACCAGATCTACTTCAAAGGTCAAATTTGCAGGAATAAACCTAACCCAACCTAGCTATGACCTAAATGCTAGGCAAATCTATAGCCAGATACCAAATCCAAGAGCAAACCAATTGGGAAGCTTGACAGATGAGGTGATAGAAGACACCCTACATTTTATAAACACCTATAGGTTCATGGTAGGTCTTCCGGAGGTATTTGAAAATAAGCAAATGTCTACCCTTGCCCAATCAGCAACCCTAGTTTTCAATCTCAACTCAGCTATTAACCACTACCCACCAACACCAGCTGGTTATAGTGGAAACGAAGATATAATCCTAGCAGGCAAGGAAGGGGCCAAGACCTCAAACTTAGGAACAGGTTATAACTCCCCATATAGTGCCATCATGGCATATATGGATGATGGAAGTCCAAATAATTATAAAAGTGTAGGCCATAGAAGATGGCTCTTAAATCCTTATGCATTGCAAATGGGCATAGGCCACATAGGCAAATTCAACGCAACAACTGTGATAGATGAAGCAAATACTAGATTTAGAAATAAAGACGTAATAGCCTACCCTGCAACAAATACCCTAGTTGAACTAGTAAAGCCAAGCTCACCATTTTCAATCCAAATAGGAAAGCTACTAGACATAGATGAGCTAAACACAAGTGTGAAAGTAGAAAATTTAAAAACTGGAGAGGTCAAGACCTACACACCAGCTAATGGCCTTTATATATCAAAACAAAACTACGGCTATGGTAGTGCCCTAATCTTTGGTCACGAGCTTAAAAAACAAACTAACGCATCCTATAGGATAAGCGTAAGTGGCATAAGTGATGCAGGCTTAGCCTACCCGATAGAATACACAGTCAACTTTATAAAAGCAAGTGACCCAGTAAACTACGAAAACCTAGATAGGCTCCTAGAAAAAGCTAAGACCTTCAAAAGAAAAGCAGAAGAATCAAGCGATTTTTTAGCCAATAGCATATTCGGTCAGATAAATCACTTAAAAGAAATTAGAAACAATGATAATTATGATCAAGACTATGTAGATGCTCGTGTAAAAGAGCTAGAAACAGACTTAGAAGCCTATAATAAAAGGAAAAATACAAAATACGCCAACTCCGTCAGAGCCCTAAGACAAGCTTTTGAAAATAACAAAAGAATAGTAGCCTACGCAGAAAACTACATGGCCCATAATTACATGCCAAAAGCCAGAAAAGATAAGCTCACCAAATTAATCTCCAGACAAAAAGTAATACTCGCCAAAATTGAAAAAGTAATCATAAAATTAGAAGCAAATCTATAAATCTAAGCCCGTATCTATGCAATAGATGGCTTACTGACTCATTTAAAAGAGATAAACTCATAAAATTAATAGCCAAACAAAAAGAAATCAACAAAAAGGTAGAAAAATATATCCAAACCCTAAGGGCAGAGCTTTATAAGCAAGCGAAAGCCTAAACTCCTTTATAAAGAAAAGTCAGCCTAGCTGGCTTTTTCTTGTGGGCCAAATAATATTTTAAATACATTTCCACCTATAAAACTAGATTGAATTACTATGCTAAAAATGATATAGTCATACTAAGAAAGTTAAAGGGGCAAATTATGACAGGGTCTTTAGAAAAAACACATTACTTAAGAGAAAATTTCAACTTTTTTATCCTAAACGCAATGGATGATTGGGTCAGGATAATAGATGACAGGGGCGAGGTAGCCTTTGTTAATGACGCCCTTATTGATGCTCTAGATAAGAGCGAGACCTTAAAGACCTACCTAGATGATAATATCGACCTATTACTTAGCAATAGCAACGAAGTGGTCAAAACCACAACCATGATTGAAGAAAAGTTAATCGATGGCAAGTATTATTCCATAAAGACATCCCCAATCTTCTATGATGGGGACTTTGCTGGCACAATCGAAGTCTACAGGGATATCACAAGTGAATCCATCCTTAAAATAGACCTCTACAATGCCAACAAGGACATGATAGATGACTTGAGATTTGTAAGAAGAATCCAAGCATCTATTCTCCCTAAAAATAAAACCTATGGCAAGCTTAAAATATCAGGCATCTACAATCCTTCTGAAAAGGTCTCAGGCGATATATACGACTTAATCAAGATTGACGAAAATAGGTCAGCATTTTATATAGCAGATGTCATGGGCCATGGGGTCAAGGCATCGATAATGACAATGTTTTTAAAAGTGTCTATGTCCGCCATCTTTGACAAGCACCCAGACTATAGCCCTAGCCAAGTCTTTCTCAACCTCAGGAAGAAATTTACCAAATTAGAGATAGACTCCAGCCAATATTTCACAGCCTGGCTTGGCATCTTTGATTTTAGGGACAATAGCCTAGTCTTTGCCAATGCTGGCCACAATTGTCCACCCCTTATCTATAGGCAAAGCGAGAAAATAGCTGATTATCTCCTTGTAAGTGGCAGGATGATATCAAATATAATAGAGGCTGATAAATACAAAGAAAAAACCCTAAAACTAGAAGAAAATGACAAGATATTATTCTTCACAGATGGAACAATAGAAGCGAAAAATGAAAATGGCAAGGAATATGGCCTAGAAAGGCTCAGAGAAGAATTTTCCAAAAAGGGCGACATACAAGCCCTCTATCAAAATATAAGAGACTTCAATTGGCAGCAAATGGCAGATGACCTAACCCTTGCCCTCATAGAATATGGAGGAAATGATGAAAATTAACCAATATATAGACCACACCAACCTAAAGGCAGATGCGACCTTTGACCAAATTAAAAAACTAGTAGACGAAGCAGTAGAGAATGACTTCTACTCAGTTTGCGTCAACTCATCCTATGTCAAATTTATAAGAGATTATAACAAAGACATCAAAATTGCAGCAGTAGTAGGCTTTCCACTAGGAGCCATGACCAAAGATGCAAAAGTCTTTGAGGCAAAAGAAGCCATCAGAGATGGGGCAAGTGAGATAGACATGGTAATCAATATTGGCAGGCTAAAATCAGAAGATTATTTCTATGTAGAAGATGAAATCAGAGCCATCAAAGAAGCTATAGGAGAAAATATTCTCAAGGTAATCATAGAAACCTGTCTACTAACAGAAGATGAAAAAATCAAAGCTTGCAAGCTAGCCCTAAATGCAGGAGCAGACTTCGTCAAAACCTCCACAGGATTTTCAACAGGAGGAGCGACTGTAGCTGAAATCAAGCTAATGAGAGAAGCAGTAGAAGGCAAGATCAAAGTAAAGGCAAGCGGCGGCATCCACACCAGAGAAGAAGCCCTAGCCCTAATCGAAGCAGGAGCAGACAGGATAGGCGCAAGCAAGTCAATAGACATCTGCAAGGAGTAAAAATGGCAAACGAAATAATGATGCAATCCTTTGAATGGGATACAAATGGAGATGGATCCTTTTATAAAAACCTAAGCAAATCAGCCAAAGACCTCAAAAAGGCAGGAATAGACGCCCTTTGGCTTCCACCAATGTGCAAGGGAGGTGGAGACATGGACGTAGGCTACGGCATCTACGACCTCTGGGACTTGGGCGAATTTGACCAAAAAGGCACCATCAGAACTAAATACGGCACAAAAGATGAACTAATCAAGGCCATCGAAGACCTCCACGCGGCAGGAATCAAATCCTACGCAGATGTAGTCCTAAACCACAAAGGCAATGCAGACTTCAAGGAAAACTTCAAGGCGGTCATGGTAGATCAAAACAATAGAGAAGAAGACGTCTCAGGAGAAATGGAAATAGAAGCCTGGACAGGCTTTGACTTCAAAGGCAGAAAAGGCAAATACTCAGACATGGTATGGCACTACTACCACTTCACAGGAGTCGACTACGATGCCAAAACCGAAACATCAGCCATCTACAGAATCCTAGGTGATGGCAAATATTGGGACGAAGATGTATCCAAAGAAAAAGGCAACTTCGACTACCTCATGAACTGCGACATAGACCACACCCACCCAGAAGTAAGAGAAGAAATATTTAAATGGGTCGACTGGTTCACAGAAGAAACCAAGGTCGATGGCTTCAGATACGACGCCCTCAAACACATATCAGGCGACTTCATCTATGACCTATCCAAATATGTAATTCAAAAAAAGGGCGCAGACAAGTTCTACCTCTTTGGAGAATTTTGGCAATATGACACAGGAGCCATCGAATCCTACCTAGACAATTCAGACTACAGGATCGACCTCTTTGACGTACCCCTTCACTTCCATATGAACGAAGCCAGCAAATCCATGGGCAACTACGACATGAGAAAAATCTTCGACAACACCATAGTCAAAGACTTCCCAGCCCAGGCAGTAACCTTCGTCGACAACCACGACAGCCAACCAGGCCAATCCCTAGACTCATGGGTAGAAGAGTGGTTCAAAGAAATAGCCTACGCCCTAATCCTATTCAGAAAAGACGGCTACCCATGCCTCTTTGCAGGAGACTACTACGGCCTAATAGGAGAGCATAAAACAGAACCATTAAAAGACATGCTCGATAATATGATGCAAGTAAGGAAAAACTACAACTACGGCGAACAAGACGACTACTTCGACCATCCATCAGTAATTGGATGGGTAAGAAGAGGAGATGAAAGCCATAAGCCACTAGCAGTCCTAGTCTCAATCAAAGACATGGCAGAAAAGCAAATGTTCGTAGGTGAAGAGGAAGCAGGCGCCACCTACACCGACCTATCAGGCAAAAACGAAGACATAACCATAGATGAAAACGGAAACGGAGTATTCACAGTTGGACCAGGCACAGTAACCTACTGGGTCAACAAAGACACAATATGAAATATTACGCAGTAAAAAAAGGCAGAAATCCTGGGATCTACACATCCTGGGATTCTTGTTTAAAAGAAGTAAAAGGCTACCCAAACGCCTCCTACAAGTCCTTCAAGACTAAAGAAGAGGCCCAAGCCTTTATGTCAAATGAGAAAAAAGAAATAAAAATAGACCAAGACACAGTCATAGCCTACGTAGACGGGTCATTCAACCTCAAAGAAAAAACCTACGGAGCAGGAGTAGTCCTAATCAAAGACGATAAAGAAGAAACTTTCAACAAAGCCTACCAAGACAATTACTACATCCACAGAAACGTAGCAGGAGAAGTAAAAGCGGCAGAACTAGCCATAGAAAAAGCCCTAGAAAAATCCTACAAAAAAATCATAATCCACCACGACTACCAAGGCATAGCCAGCTGGGCAGAAGGAGAATGGAAAGCAAACAACACCCTAACCCAGTCCTACCAAGCATTCATAAGAGAAGCCAGAGAAAAAATACAAATAGGCTTTGTAAAAGTAAAAGGCCACTCAAACGACAAATACAACGACCTAGCAGATGAATTAGCCAAAAAAGCAATATTCTAAGAACGATATGCCTCTATATTCAAAGGCTATACAAACCGATCATCGATGTACCCACAAAACCCTCGACATAAAGAATCATGAGATTTCTCACAAAGTTCGAAATGGGATGGGTGCTTGTCATTTACTTTTTATTCGAGGATATGTGATTTATATCTATATAAGAAATCATTTATGAATTTATACATACTGTAGGAAAAAACATTCCCACCTCGACAGAGCGTAAGCGACGAGAGGTCTCATCAGTAGAGTATGTAATGAGATTTGTATCTACACCGGTCCATCTAGGCACTAAATTAATAAATTAAGGATAAACCAATCACGACATACCATTATATTCGAAGGCTTGTGAAAATAAACCTGTACTTGGTTCATAATAAATAGTAACATTAAAGCATTTCTAATAGACTTGTCCTCTCCGAGCCACATAAACATGCCTTGATTTGGCATGTTTATGCCGAATAATAGTGCGGTAGCACGGAGAGCTTCGAAGAAGCGGTATTCGGACGGGCTTGCCACGAAAGTCGAAGCAAGGTAGGAGTGGGAAGTTTTATAAGCTTCCTTCATTACCCCTTGTCTCGAGCGCGGTCGAGAGACCTATTACGAAAACTCAAATTCTAAGCCAGACTAAGAGCGACAATTTACTATATTCGAAGGCTATATAAACCAATCACCGATGTAAATACAGAACCTTTTATAAACCTGATAATGAGATTTCTCGTTACACTCGAAATGGAAGGAGGGGTGCTTTCATTTACTTTTTATTCGAGGATATGTGATTTATATCTATATAAGAAATCATTTATGAATTTATACATACTGTAGGAAAAAACATTCCCACCTCGACATAGCGTAAGCGACGAGAGGTCTCATGGTTCTTTCTATATAGGGATTAGTAACTACATCGGGCCATGTAAGTACTGAATTAAGCAGAAACAAATCACCGATGTAAATACAGAACTCTCAATAAAGAGAACCATGAGATTTCTCGCTCTGGCTCGAAATGGAAGGGGAGTCGGTTTCTGACTTTATTAAGATTCCTTATTATAATATTTCCTTTAAATAATTATAAGTAACTAACGAAAAACTACGGACTCACAATATCCCCACCTCGACAGAGCGTAGCGACGAGAGGTCTCATCAGTAGAGTATGTAATGAGATTTGTATCTACACCGGGCCATCTAGGCACTAAATTAATAAATTAAAGATAAACCAAGCACAACATGCCACTATATTCGAAGGCTAGGAAAACAACCCAAGTACGACAATTCACTATATCCAAAGGCTCATTAAATCCAAATCGCAACCTATTCATATCAACTCCTCCAATAATTCATCCCAAATTTGGGTATCTATATTATATACACAAAAAGGAGAAATTTATGAAATGGAAAGGTAGACGACAAAGTGGAAATATAAATAATGCTGGCCGAGGCGGTGGGCGTGGTGGTATGGCCCTAGGTGGGGGAGGAATAATCCTTGCCCTTGTCATATTTTTAATCACAGGCGACCCATTCACAGCCCTAGAGTCTACAACAAAGACAGCCCCACAGACCCAGCAAGAAGAATACGTCATGACCCAGGCGGAAAAAGACCTCTACGAATACTCAGCCGTAGTCTTAGCCGATACAGAAGATGCCTGGAGCGAAATCCTCGGCAAGGAAGGAATCAACTACACACCAGCCAAGATGGATATATTCAAAGATGCCATCAACACCGGTTGTGGCTTTGCCCAAGCAGGCACCGGCCCCTTTTATTGCTCAGTAGACAATAAAGTCTACATGGACTTGTCCTTCTTCAATAATCTGGTCAATGATTTTGGAGCCAAAAATGGAGATTTTATAGTATCCTACGTTATAAGCCACGAAATCGGCCACCATGTCCAAAATGTCACAGGCATCATGGACCAATACCAAAAGCTCATGCAAAAGCTACCAGAAAAAGAAAGAAACGCCCTCACAGTACGCCTAGAGCTCCAGGCAGACTACCTGGCAGGAGTAGTAGCCAGATACCAACACGACAAAGGCTACCTAGACGACGGCGACATAGACGAGGCCATATCCACAGCCTGGGTCATAGGAGATGACGCCATCCAGAAAAAAGGCCAGGGCTACGTAGTCCCAGAATCCTACACCCACGGCACAAGCGAGCAAAGAGTAAGATGGTACCAAAAAGGCTTCCAAGCAGGCGACCTATCAGAATGGGACACCTTCAACCTAGACCCAAGCCAATTATAAATCAAGAGACCTGCGGGTCTCTTTTTTTAGCGACTTTTGCAAAAAAGATATGAATAATTCATAAATTATCGCGAAAAGGATATGAATAATTCAAAAATATCTGCAAAAACAATAGGAATAATAACGAAATTCTTGCAAAAACCATAGGAATAATATATTATTATACTAGGAGGACAAAATGAAAAGAGAAATAATAGAAAAACTCCTAAACTGGAAAGAAAAGAGTACTCGAAAACCTCTTATTTTAACAGGTCTTAGGCAGTGCGGCAAAACATATATATTAAAGAAATTTGGAGAAGAATACTTCAAAAATTTTGTCTATATAAACCTAGAAAGAGATCCTCACATATCTGAAATATTTTCCTTTAACTATGACACCAAGAGGATAATAAGAGACATAGCGAATATGCTAGTAATTCCTGAAATAATACCAGAAGAAACACTCCTAGTAATAGATGAAATACAATTCAATCCCAAAGCTATAACAGCTTTGAAATATTTTTATGAAGACATGCCAGACCTAGCAGTAGTAGGGGCTGGATCCTTGCTTGGCGTATCAATTAGGGCAGAAGGAGCGTCATTTCCAGTAGGCAAGGTAGACATGTTAGAAATGTACCCTATGAGCTTCAAGGAGTTTCTCTGGGCCAATAATCAAACAAGCCTAATAGACTCCTTAAAATCCTATGACCTATCAGCACCACTTCCAACCTACATCTTAGATGAATTAAATAGGCAATATACTAATTATCTCCTAGTAGGAGGCATGCCAGAAGCGGTAAAATCACGGAAAAACAATGAGAATCTCCTAGAAGTCAATCAAATCCAAGATAATATATTAAGAGGCTATGAAAATGACTTCTCAAGACATAGCCCAAAAAGCGAGCTAGTAAATATAGAGCTCATATGGAGGTCAATCCCTGAGCAACTTGCCCAAGAAAACAATAAATTCGTATTTTCCAGAGTTAAAAAATCAGCCAGAGCCAAAGACCTAGAAAAATCCATAGGCTGGCTCATAGATGCAGGCTTAATATACTTAGTGCCCAAAATAGAAAATCCACAAATCCCCCTCTCAGTCTACAGCGATTCTTCCTACTATAAGATATATCTAGCAGACGTAGGACTCCTATCAAGAAAGGCCAACTTCACACTCAGATCATTAGTAGAAAAATCCGAAGAAACAGGTGGCTTTAGAGGCTCATTAACAGAAAATTATGTAAATAATGAATTGATAAATAGATCCTACAAAACATACTTCTGGAAATCTGAAAATTCAGCAGAACTAGACTTCTTAATTGAAGATGATGGGAAAGTAATACCAATAGAAGTCAAATCAAATATAAACACCAAAGCCAAATCTTATCAAGTATTCACAAAAAGATATAAAAATGAACTAGGCTTCAAATATTCCCAAAACAATATAGGCCTAAACATGGTAAATCAAACAAAAACCTATAGCCTACCCCTAGGTCTAGTATTTTTATTAAAGACATATTTAAACAAAGAAACAGTCAAATAAAACAAAGGAAAATTGGGTATAAATAAAGCAAGAACAAATATATAAAGGAAGGTAATCATGACAGAAAAAATATTAAGTCTCTTAGGCGACTTTTTAAAAGACAACAACATCATAGACCTAGACCTAGGTCAAATTGCAAAAAACCTACCCCTAGATCAAATCATGGACATGATAAATGGTAAGGACGAATACGTAGTCAAAAGGTCAGGCAATCTTGAAAAATACGACCCAGACAAAATCGCAAGATCCATCAAAAACGCCGCAGACCAGTCAGGCATGCAACTAAACACATCAGACCTAGCAATGATCCTAAAAGATATAGGAAAAAAGCTCCTAGCAGGCAATGAACACCTAGACAACCAAAGAGTCCATAGGACAAGCGACATCAAAGACATAGTCCTACAAGTCCTAGCAGAAGAAGGCTTCAGCAAAATCAGAGACTCATTCGACACCTACACCCAAAACCAAAACTAATGCTCATCAAAATCATAGCAGTAGGCAAAATAAAAGAGAAATTCTACCAGGACGCCCTAGCCGAATACCTCAAAAGAATGAAAGCCTACAACAAAGTAGAAATAGTAGAAGTTCCGGACGAAAAAGCCCCTGAAAACCTATCAGAAAAGGAAATAAACCAAATCAAAAACAAAGAAGGCGAAAAAATTCTAGCGAAAATCAAAGAAGACTCCTACGTCATCACCCTAGAAATAGGGGGCAAAGCCCTAGACAGCATAGCCTTCGCCAAACTAATCCAAAAAGAAAAAATCCAAGGATCCGGTCGAGACCTAGTCCTAGTAATAGGAGGATCAAACGGCCTAGGAGAAAACATCCTAAAAAGATCTGACAACAGAATCTCCTTCGGCAAAATGACCTACCCCCACCAACTAATGAGGGTGATATTAATGGAACAGATATATAGGGCCCATAGGATAATAAGTGGGGAACCATATCATAAATAAGCCCGTCCGGCTCGGAGAGGACCCGTGCGGAGCACTCGAGCGAAAGCGAGATAGCTTAAGGGGATTTATCCCCTTAAGAATCCCAATTTTTATTACTTTATAATTAATATTATATTTTTATTTACTATTTTTCTTCGTTATTTTATCACATAATAAATTGTTGTCATCAAGCTGATGACTTCGGCTAAAGGAGGGGCGAAGGGGGCGGCCGATGCCCCCTCATGCCCCTCCTTAAACCTCCCCATTTCACCCCCTCCCGGCTCCTAAGGCGGAGTGCGGAAAGTGAAGATTGCCTAACGGCAATCCTCTCTATGTAGACAGAACCCTTCGTAAAAGCTATCCCTATCCTAACTGATTTTGACATTCCGATGCCTAAAAATCTCAATCTAGCCCAAATGTTTCTTTTACATTCACTTTACATCTCAGCACTTACATAATATTAATTTGTACTCGTGCGTCAGGAGATTTTCTTAACGGCATCTACATTTACAAAATCTTCCGACCTTGGGAGAGTTGTTCTGTATTCTGAGAGAATATTAACGTCTAATTAGGACTAAGGCTCGTTTGCTCTCGCAAACATTGCAATAAGAGGAACTAGGAAAAAAATCACTAAGACTTACATAAATAAAATCGTAAATTATTTTAAATCAAGGAAGCGTTAAGAAAATTTTGTTGAACGAAACGAAGTGAAGTGAATCTAAATTTTTAGCTGACGAGATTTGAAATAATAGATTTTGAACCAGGATGAATAGCAGTCAGGTCTAATAAAGAAGATTGCCAGCGGCAATCTTCAATTTGCCCTCTGCAAGAGTCGCTTGCGGGGTGTAACGTAGAGGGGGTGTAAGGGGGAGGGCGATGAGGACCCATGCGAAAGGGTCCTTGGCCCTCCCCCTTTGGCGAAGTCATCAGCCTGATGACAATCATTTACTATAAGATGAAATTCCGAAGAAAAATAGTATATGATATTGTATCATTAGAAAGAAAGTTCCTTTAGACGAAGATTCAATAGTAAATAGAAATCAATTATTATGTGATAAGATAACGAAGAACAATAGTAAATAATAATATTTCATTATGTGCTGAAGAACAAAAAAATCATCTTAATATTATTGTAAATTAAGGAAACCATCTTGCAATTCCAAATAAAATTAGTATATTAATAGATATTATCAAACAACAAAATATTAGGAATTCCTATTGTAGAAATTTCCATAAATACTATTGTAGAAATTTAACATCAATTGTGTGGTCCTACAAAATTCCATAATTAAGCATTAAGCTTGCAAAAACGAGTGATAAAGCCAATATATGAAATTCCTATTGTAGAAACTCCTACCAATTGTGAAGATAATTTGTCGTTATATTTAGAAAAATTTTAGATATATTGATAAATTAATCAAATGTGTTGACAATATGGAGAAGGTGTTGTAAGATAATAATTGTAAAGTGAGTACTAAAAAATTGTACAAAAGTTTAAACGAAATTTAAGGAGAAAATAATTATGAAATTAAATAAATTAGCAGCAGGTGCTCTTGCACTAGCTCTAGGTCTTGGTGCAGTAGCACCAGCAGTAGCTGACACAGCTAAATCAGGTACACAACTTATAGCTGAAGATTATAACGAAAAATTAGCAGATGCTAACAAATTCTATCAATTAAGAAATGAAGCTAGAGCAGCTTCAAAAGCAGCAGAAGCTAGATATGAAGCAGCTAAAGCAGCAGCTAAAAAAGCTGAAGAAGCTTACAAAAATGCTCCAGAAGCAGAAGATGAAGTTGAAGCTGGTGACGTTAAAACTTTAAGACTTGCAGCTGAAAAACTTAAAGGCGAAGCTGATGCATTAGCAGAAACACTTGCAAAAGCAAAAACAGAAAAAGATAAAAAAGAAAATAAAGATAATGAAACTGTAAAGAAGGCTTACGAAAAAGCTCTAAATGACTTCTTAGCTAAAAATGCTGAATTAGAAAAAGCTAATACAAAACTTGGTTTAGCTGTTAAGAAAGAAGCTGAAGGAAACCTTGAAAAACAAGATAAAACAAAACTTTCTGCAAAGGCTCAAGCTTTAGTTAACCTAATCAAAGCTAACGAAGAACTTACAAATTCTTACGCAGCTTATGGTGTTGCACTAAACAATGAAAAAACAGCTAATGATAACTACGAAACAAAATTCAATGCTCTAAAATCTGTAGCAATGGCTGGTAACTCTATCGTAACTATCGAAAACGACAAAATCGTTGTTAAACCATCTGTTAAAGAAGATGCTAAAAAAGATAGAGAATCTCTAGTTAAAGCTCTTGAAGCAGCTAAAACAAGAGCAGAAGTAGCTATCCAATCAGCTGAATTCCTACTAAAACAAGCTCCAAAATCAGTTGCTAAGGTTAAAGACGTTCTTGAAAAACAAATCAAAGACGCTAAAGCTACAATCGAAAAAGCTAACAAAGCACTTGGTGTTAAATCAGCTTTCATAGCTACAGCTTACGCTGATGAAGCTTCTGACGCTGATCTTGAAGCTCTTACAAAAGAACTAAACAAGAACGCTGAAGACATCGAAAACACAATCAAAGAAAACGAAAAAGCTCAACCAGAAGTTAAAGAAGACAAAAAAGAAGACAAAAAAGAAGACAAAAAAGAAGACAAAAAAGCTAACATGCCATCTAAAAAAGCTGGCTCAAACGCTAAAACAGGTATCGCTGGAGTAGCTGGCGTAGCTGGAATCCTTGCAGCAGCATCAGTTGCTTACGCAGCAAGCAAAAGAGACTAATTACCAATTAGAATCTTAAGAGGCGGTCAACAAAGAGTGCACTCTTAGACCAAATCTAAAAAATAAAATACCCGGGTACTCACTTCAAAAAACCTTCCATTAAATTGGAAGGTTTTTTACGATAAAAAAACAGAGCCCCTTGTCTCGAGCGCTCCTTCCCTTGTATCGACCGTAGTGGAGATACCTATTACGAAAACTCAAATTCTAGCACAAACTCTAGAGCGATATGTTACTATATTCGAAGGCTATATAAACAAATCACCGATGTAAATACAGAACCCTCAATAAAGAGAACCATGAGGTCCTCTCAGAGCCGGACGGGCTTGCCCGCAAAGCTCGAAATGGTAGGGGACTCGGTTTCTGGTTTTATTAACATTTTTTATTATTGTATTTCCTTTAAATAATTATAAGTAACTAACGAAAAACTAGGAACCAACAACACTCCCACCCCGAACGAACGAAGCAAGAATCTAGCCCGTACGAATACCGCTTCTTCGAAGCTCTCCGCGCTACCACGCTATTATTCGGCGTAAATATGCCAAATCAAGGCATATTTACGTGGTTCATTGAGGACTCTCATGGTTTTTCCTATAAAGGGATTAGTATCTACATCGGGCCATGTTGATACTAAATTATCAATACAAATCAACTAATTTAAAATATTGAATTAACCCCTAATTTGTGGTATATTAAGAGTAACCATGAAGTTAATCAAGAAGCATGGAATTACCAAAAAAGGACGAGCCTGCACGCTCGTCCTTTTTTTATAGACTAATTATCATCTATTTTCTTGCTGTCTAGCCATTTGCACAGTAAGTTACCAGCTACTTGCGCTGCGACAGCAATAATGAAGTTAATCAATTCCTGCATGAAATCACCCCCTCCCACCCTGTGGGCCGATGATAACATATGTATTATACCGCATAGAATGAATTAATTACATATTCTCTGCGGTTTTGACCGAAGCTAATCTAATATTTGTCGGCATCTCTTATTATAATATTTAATTCAAATAATATTAGAACCCACATCCCACACCTCTCTCAATTTTTTTATTATCATGCTATTTCTATTTCTCACTGTTTTTGGGTTTAGGCCTAGGATTTGGCCTATTTTTTCATATTCCATTTCTTCAAAATATCTTAGCCTTATTATTTCTCTGTCTTTGTTATTTAGTCTTTTTAGGCTGTTTTTTAATTTGAGGTATTTTTCCCCATTTTCTATTTCAGCTCCTATGTCTATATCACTTTCTATCAAATCTCCAATTACACCGCCCTCGGTGGGACTTTCTAGGGAGATTTCTATTGGGTTTCTGCACTTGTTCCAAAAGTGGTAGTTGAGCTTGTGTTTTAGGTAATTGCCGAAGCTTCCCGCTTCGATTTTGTAATCTAGTATTGCCTCGATTGTCAGCATCCTTGCTTCATCGATTGCCTCTTCTCTTTCGAAGGCTGGGAAACGTCTTATTGTCGCAAGTATTAATGGCATATAATCATCTATTATTCTTTTTGCATTTTCTAAATTTATCATATTTTCACTTCTTTCATTTAAGATCAAAGTCTACCAGCCTGGCTGGTAAGGCGCCTTTTGACCTTGTCAATGTCTATCTTAATACAAATTAGTGAAAATGTTTAATTGCCTAAAAGCCTTTAAGACGGGGTTTTTTTGCCTTAATCGCTTTTAGACAAATCGAATTGGACTTTTAAAGTCTTTAAGCTGATTAGTTAAAATAACGGGAGATTTTTTGCAATAAAACAGAAGTAGGTTTTTACCTACTTCTGTTTGTATTGTTCAATTACTTTCTCTACCTGCTCTTCAAGCTCTTCCCTGTCTGGTATATACAAGGTATATTTTGATGCGAATATTTTATTTGATAAGTTGCCTAGAGCGTATTCTGCTTGGACTCCGTCCTTGTCAGTACACAGGATTATTCCTATCGGCTCATTGTCCATCTCATCATTAACTTCTGACTTATAATAATTGAGGTACATATTTATTTGACCTACTGCTTCTGGCATTAGCTTGCTTGTTTTTAGTTCGATTAAGACATAAGACCTTAATATTTTATTATAAAATACCATGTCCACATAATAGTGGGTGTTGCCTAAAGTTACTCTCTGTTGACTACCTACATACATAAAACCCTTGCCAAGTTCTAGCAAAAATTTTTCGATATGGTCTATAAGTGCTTTTTCTAAATCACTTTCCATCATTGGTTTTTCTTCTGGCAAGCCTAAAAATTCAAATACATAAGGGTCTTTTACAAGGTCAGATGCCTTATTTATTTCATTGCCCTTTAAGGCTAGGTCTAGGACTTTTTCCTTATTTTCTTCTCCAGCTGATAAGATCAATCTTTCAAAAAGTGAGGTTTTAATTTGCCTTTTAAGTTCTCTAACAGACCAGTTTGCATTGATGCTCTCTTTTTCATAGAAGCTTCGTTTTTTATCATCGCTGATAGATAAGAGTTCGCAATAATGGGACCAGGTCAATTTGCCAGACAGTGTCTGGCAAATTGGATATGATAAATATAAGTTTCTCATATTCTGTAAATTAGACCTCGAAAATCCTCTACCATACTCCTTTGTAAGCTGTCTTGATAAGTCGTTTATAAGCTCTTTGCCATACTCTGCTCTTTGCTCATGTCCTTGCTCATCTTCTACGATGATGCGTCCAATCTCCCAGTAAGTCTCTAGCAAAATATTATTGACTTGCCTTGCAACTTCGTTTCTGGACCTTTCCATCAATGCTTTTATACTATTAATAACATCATCATGGACCTTATCTATTTTATTTTTCTCATTCATATAAGCACCCCTTAACTTCTTTAATTATATCATAAATAAGCTTTTTTGTATGCCAATTTCCCTATAGCCTTTAAGCTGATTAGCAAAAATATCGGGACAAAATTTTACTTTTTGCTATATATAATTAGCACGTGCAAATCACACAAGAAAGGAGTGGCGTACTTTCTGGGCTTGCCATAAATTTTATCGCAAGCCAGACTTCGCTAGCTTGATTATTTAGGAAAGAAAGCTTGCCAAGTTAGCCGAAATTGATATGGATATATTTAAACTCATATCTGAACTAGGCTTTCCAATAGTGATGAATCTCATCCTAATAGTACAAATCAATGGAAAGCTTGACAAAATCATTGAAGAAATCCAAAAGTCATAGCTTTTGGGGAAAGGAACTTTATGGCAAATATTGAAAAGATGATTGACTTTGGCATAAGTAAGGTCGGCAGGGTGGGCTATTCCATGGCCTATCCTGCAAGGCTTGGCCCAGCCTTTTATGACTGCTCATCCTTCGTCCACTACTGCCTCATAGCAGGAGACTTTATCCAAAGGACAAGCCTAATAGGATCTACAGAGACCCTCTTTAAGATGAATGGGACCTATCTAAAGGAAATTTATTCTTATGACCAGGTCCAAAGAGGGGATATCTTTATAAGAGGCATCGAGGGTAAGTCTCTAGGAGCAGGCGGCCATACGGGAATATTTTTAGCAAAGGATAAGATCCTTCATGCCAACTACAGGCACAGGGGAGTATCCATATCCACAACTAGGGATGACCTTAAAATATTTCTAGCCTGCAAGAGGTCCTATAAGGAAAGATACTTTAGGCCTATAGGCAATACAAATACTGCCTACAAGATGGTCGAAAAACTCGGCAGGGCCCTGGTAAGGGCAGCAGTCAATGTCAGAACCTTACCCACGACTAGGTCAGATGTTCTAGCAGTCTATTATCCAGGCGAGCATATTCACTATGACCAAGTCATAGAAAACGAAGGCCTAAGCTGGATATCCTATATAGCCCTATCCGGCAAGAGGAGATATGTCAGCATAGGTGATGGAAAATCAACTTGGGTAAGGATTTAAAAAAAATCGGGACAAAAAGGCACATTTTGTTATATATATACAAGGCGCCAAAAAAAAATAAAAAAGGAGAAGAAATGAAAATAAAAATTAAATTTGAAATCGCAAACGTAGACGGAGACAAGAGAAAGGCCTACACAAAGACCTTCTCACAAGTAAACCAAGAGGCAAGCTCTGATAATATCAAGTCCTTCGCCAAAGCCTACCTAGGCCTACTAAATGATAATGGCCACGAACTAAAATACGCAATCTACAAAGCCGATGACCAACTAATCGAAGAAGGCAACCTAGCATAAGAAAAGGAGAAAGGAATAACAAATGGAAAAAACAATCAACTTAAAACTCAAACTATATTTCAAAGATGAGGCAGCAGCCCAAAGAACAATCTCAATAGACCAAGTAAAACCAAGCTACACCGACACTGAAATCAAAAACGCCATGGACCAAATGATCCAAGCAAATGTCCTAAAAACAAGCAAGGGCCCAGTAACAAAAATATCCAAGGCCGAACTAGAAAAAATAGAAAAAAACCCATACAAGGTAAAATAAGCCTATAGTAAGCAAAAGCCTGCCGTGAGCTGGCTTTTTATGTGGGAATTTACACTATCTGCAGAGATATTATTTACATTTTCGCTTTTATATGATATAATTAAAGCGAAAATGAGGTGAGGAAGAATGAACGCACTTAGAGAATATATACAAGATAATTTAGTAATCACCAACAAAGAAGCAGAAGAACTCGGATATACTAGGCATAATTTATCAGAATTAACAAAAATCGGACAATTAGAAAGATTAAGACCAGGACTATATCAATTAAAAGGAAAAGTTATAGATGATTTTATTTTAATATCATATAATAGTAATCGAATTATATTTTCCCATCAAACAGCCCTCTACCTCCACGACCTATCCGATAGGACTCCAAATGTATTTCATATATCTGTACCCCAAGGCTACAATGCCAGCCATATCAAGAAAAGATATGAAGACCTACAAGTTCACTATGTAAAAAAAGATTTATACGAGCTAGGTAAGACAGAAATAAAATCAC
>NZ_JBGMEF010000056.1:0-1475 GCF_046365475.1 Anaerococcus kampingae | reverse complement strand
GGGTCTGTAAATAATTTTGTGTATCAACCTAAATCCTGACATTAGGGTAAGGGTTGATACATTTTTTATGTATCAATGTTTGTCCATTCCTATAGGAATGGAGCTTTTCTTAATTTTACACAACTTTAATAAACTGTCAAATTTTCATGAAAATTTACAGCTGATTTCATACTAAATTTTTAGCTAATTTAAAACCTCCCTTCAAAAAATATTGATAATTGGGATAATATTTGATCCCAGCCACGTATTCTACTTGTCCATTTGCTTGAAGCATCTACCATTGCTAGATACAAGCTTTTTTGGAGTGCGTAGTCATTTGGAAATATGGTTTTGTTTTTAGTGACTTTTCTTAGTTGCCTATTGAAGTTTTCCATGGCATTTGTTGTATATATTAATTTTCTTATTCCTTCTGGATATTTAAAATATGTGGATAGTTCTGTCCAGTTGTTTTTCCAAGAGTTTACACACATTGGGTATTTTTTCCCCCATTTTTCTTCAAAGATTCCTAGATTCGTTAAGGCTAAGTCTTCTGTTGGTGCTTTGTATACTGCTTTTAGGTCTTTCATTAGTTCTTTGATGTCTCTATATGATACATATTTTGTTGAATTTCTTATTTGGTGAATTATACATTTTTGAATTTCTGCTTTTGGATATACTGCTTCTATTGCTTGGCTAAATCCAGGTAGGTTGTCTGTTGAGAATATTAGTACATCTTCTAGCCCTCTTTCTTTTAGCTGATTTAATACTAAGAGCCAGTATTTGCTTGATTCATTTTCTCCTACCCACATGCCTAGTATTTCTTTAAAGCCTTCTAGATTGTAGCCTAGGGCAATGTATACCGCTTTTTTGACTACTATGTTGTTTTCTCTTACGTGATAGTGTATGGCGTCTAAAAAGACCATAGGATAGATTTTTTCTAGGGGTCTATTTTGCCACTCTTCTATGGTTGGTAGTATTTTGTTGGTTATTTTACTTACCATTGTTTCTGATATGCCAAAACCATAGATATCTTTTATATGACTTGATATGTCTCTTGTTGTCATTCCTTTTCCATACATTGATATTATCTGATTTTCTATGTTTGATATGTCTTTTTCGTATTTTCTTAATGCTTGTGGCTCAAAGGTTCCTTCTCTATCTCTTGGAATGTTTAAATCTATATTGCCATATGATGATCTAACTGTTTTCTTGCTCGTGCCATTTCTAGTGTTTAATGATAAAGGTTTTTCACCATATTCATAATCTAAATGCTCATCTAATTCTGCTTTTAAAAGTTCTTCCATTGTATCGCCTAGAAGGTCTTTTAGTACTTCTTGAATATCTTGTGCACTTTGAGGCTGATATTCTTCAATTAACATTTTTGCTATTTTGCTTCTTTTTGTTTCTGTTCTTTTTCTTGGCATTAAAAATCCTCCTGATTAGTTTTTTCTTACCCTAATCAGGAGGTCTCTATACACAAAATTTTACACAGTCTC
>NZ_JBGMEF010000055.1:0-10524 GCF_046365475.1 Anaerococcus kampingae | reverse complement strand
CTTAGGACATGCCCGTCATACAAAAAAAGAGCAGCCTTTTAAGCTACTCTTATAGAAAGTACAAAATGAGTTAATTATATTTTTTGTGTTTCCTCATACCAATTGCAAAACTACTCTTACGTCCATGTAGTTTTTTTGAGTCTTTTTGACGTATCCTTCTTCATCTTTATCGAAGACAAAATGCTTATAAAACTGCTTAAAATGCAGGATTTCTAAATTTACATCTTTTGTATCAACGCTATAGCTTCAACTTGTTCATTATTGTCCAAACTTATATTCAAGTCATCATCTATAATTGGGAGCTTGAAAGTAATTGATTTTAGCCATTGTCCGTTAGGTTGTTTTTCTTCATAAACTTGAATTTCAGAAATCAAAGCTGTAATTAACTGCCTATGCTCTACATCATTCATGACTTTATAGAGTTTATCAAAATAGATCAGAACCTTATATATGTTATCTCCTGTGAGTTTTTCAGCTTCAATAGTCTGTTTCTTTGCTTTCGCATCAATTAGTGATGATTCTAATTCATCTATTTTTTCATACATGCGATAAAGTCTATCGTCTAAATCCTGTTTTCTTCTCTTATAATGCTTATCTTCAACATCTAAATTATCTATTTCCTCAATTAGCTTAAACTTTGTAGAATGACTCTTCCTCAATTCCTTTTGGTAATTATCTATTTCTTTTTCTATTTCAGAGGTGTCCACCTTCATGTTGATTTTTTCTTGCATCATAGAAGCAAATTTCGGATTACTTACAATCTTGACAATCACCTCTGCAACAGCATCATCTAACAATTCTTCTCTAATTTGCTTACGGAATGTACACTTATGACCTCTTATCATCTGCCTATGTTTACAACCATAGTAATAAAAATCTTTATACTTTGTGCCATCTTTCTTTTTCTTGGTACACTTGTTTCCAAACATTCCCGCTCCACATATAGGGCATTTTACAATACCAGAAAGCAAGTGTGTGCGTGTATCTTTTCCTTTATTCACATGCTCATATTTCTTTGCTTGAGATTTTAGCTTAACCTGAGCAGCTTGCCAAACTTCGTCGGAAACTATAGCTTCATGTATTCCTTCTGATATTAGATATTCATCTTGTTCAACCTGCTTATATTCATTTCTTGTACCATGAACTTTTTCTAAAGTTCTTCTTCCAAATGCTATTTTCCCATTATATACAGGATTCTTTAATATCTTTCTTATAAGACCTGCATCAAACAAAGGATTTTTACCATTCTGTCTTGGGATTTTTCTAATTCCATGATTCTCTAAGTATTTAGATAGCCCATTGGCTCCTATCGTAGTATTTACATACTGGTCGAAAATCGTTCTTATGGCAACTGCCTCTTCCTCATTTATAAACAGTTTGCCATCTTCAAGTTTATATCCATACGGAGCAAAGCCACCATTCCATTTTCCTTCCCTTGCTTTTTGAATGCGACCTTCCATTGTTTGAATACGAATGTTTTCTCTTTCTATTTCAGCCACAGCTGATAAAACAGAAATCATTAGTTTCCCGGCATCTTTAGATGAATCAATGCCATCTTCAACACAGATAAGATTCACTCCATAATCCTGCATTATCTGAAGTGTAGAAAGAACATCAGCGGCATTTCTTGCAAATCTTGATAACTTAAACACAAGAACAAAAGATACTCCATCTTTTCCAGATTTTATATCTTCCATCATTCGATTGAACTGTTTTCTACCTTCAATAGACTTGCCAGACTTTCCAGCATCTTCATACTCTCCAACAATTTCATAATCGTTGTAAATAGCAAAAGCTTTCATTCGTGATTTTTGTGCCTCTAACGAATATCCCTCTATCTGTATTGACGTAGATACTCGTGTATAGAGGTATACTTTTATTTTTTCTTTTGACATAGCATTAACCTCAATATAACTTTCTATATCATATATAAACTTTGATTTTTGAATTTAAGTTTGGACTATCATTTCAAGTATATTATAACACTTTTATTAGTCCGTCTCAATTTGTGTTTTTGCCTTGTCAAAACTATTTTTCATCTCTTGATTTTTTGCTGGCGTTGAATCGGGCAGATTATCTAAATCTAAAGCACCAGCATATTTTGCAATCAGATTTGCTATTAAATCAGCCAATCCATTCCAGTCATTGTCCAATATATACCTCCTCTCTCTAAAGTTTTATATCTAATAATTATTTGTTTAATTAAGTTTTACGACATTGATAAGTGCTTTGGATTAGCAACATAGGAATCTCACCTCCGCCTCTATTCCGGATGAGCCGGCTTCAACCTTAGAAGTATCATTATCCTCATTTTCTTCATAGCGGATAGGGTATCCCTCCCTATATTCAAACTCTTACTTATCGCTCACTTTCTTTTTGCTTAGCAGAACTTTTTTTGCCGAATTATTCAGCCGAAAGATCTTGGCGGATAGGTTATTACGCTCCAAAAATAATTAACGTCTTGTCTTGGTCTATTCAATTGTTAAGGTTCAAAATTTATCGAGAGCTATTAATCTTTTTAAAATTTGATCCTCAGAAAATATTTATCTTGACGAAACAAAATTCTATAAATTACCCTCTTATACTTAACAGTGAAAAGAAGTCTTTCTTGGTAACCAATTTTGAAATAGATTTTGCTTATGTAAAAAGGTCCAATTCTCACTGCATAAGTTGCAGTGAAAATTAGACCCTCTTGGTAACTGTCATCTAAAAGTCTTCTAACATTTCTTTAATTTTCTAATCGCCTTTTAAGTGTCATATTTACATTTTTATTATCTCTGGCATACTTTGATACCTTTTTAGAATTAAAGTCTTTAATAGTGGCTTTCCACCCCTTTTTATCTATAAAGATTCGCCTGCATCATAGTTCATTTTTTTAGTTCCACCTTGATGTCTTAGTTTGTCTTTATCTTCTTCATACCATTTTAAGATTGTCGCATAATGGTTTTGATAGGTCTTACCACTGCTTTTCATGTATCTTGATAGTTTATTTATCATTATTTCTGTGTGTGAGTTTAGTTTTTCTTTAAGATTTTTATATTCTTCTTTGCTTAGCCTTACATTTTTGAATTCTCCATAAAAGATGGGGGTGGACTTTTTATCTTTTTCTATCTCTCCCTCTCTCTCTTTATCTATCTCTATATCTTTCTCTATCTCTATCTCTTGTCGGACATGGGTTGGACTCATTAAGGACAATGTCCTCTGTTTATTTTGTCTGTATCTTCTTTTTTTCTCTGCCCATGCTGTTTCTGATCCGATTAAGTTTGGTATTTCAGTTAAATAGTATTCATCATTTTCTGTTATAACTTCTAATAAGCCTTGATTGATTAAATAATTAACTGTAACCATTACATCATCGTCTGTTTCATCTATGGTTAGTGCTAACTCTTTTATAAAATCACTTTCTACTCCGTCATAATAGAGTTTTCCCTCATCTTTTAGGCTTAGTAGTAGAAGTTTAAGGTAGATTATCGTGTAGGTATCTCCTCCCGATATTCTCCTTAATCTTTTTATCCTTTTGTCTGTGAAAAATTCTTCTTTTAGTTTTATCCAATAATATCTTTTGTTTGTTGCCATATCTGCTCCTTTCTTGATTTTCGATAATCGAAATTCTTGATTTCCGATTTTCGGAATTCTGGACTTCTGCTTTTCGGAAGTCTTGTTTTTTGTATCTAAGGGTGTAACTTTTCGTTACTCCCTTAGATTTCTCTGGTCATATCTTTTTTGCTTGGTTTTACTTTTTCTTTTACTTTTCTTTTTACTTTTTCTTTTGTCTTATCCTTTTTATTGGATAGGTCTTTGTATTTCTTTATTTGTTTTAGGATACTTTCTTTTTCTCTTTTATTTTCCTTGGCTATGACTTGTTTAAAGGCATATTCCATTACTTTTATGTCTTTGCCTTGGAAAAATACTTCATAGTTCTGGCTTTCTTTGTTTTTCATTACTGAGAAACTTACTCCAAGTTTGTTTAGTTCTTTTTTTAAGTATTTGAGATTGCTTTGATCTATGCTTATATTTTCTAGTTGTCCTTTTTTGTAGAGGTCTTTTATTTTCATTTCATCGCCCATAAGACTTTTGAGGTTTCCATTTGCTTTTTCTAAAGTTTCATTCATCTTTTTTCTAATTTCTTTGTCTAATTTGATTGATTCTTTTGCTGCATTTATTGTGTATGTTATTATGGTTTGTGCTGCTTGCCCTGCTTCTTTGCTTATTTCTTCGTTTATCATGCTTTTCTCTCCTTTGTTTGCATTAAAAAAGAGAAGTATAGGCTTTAATTTTTCTATACTTCCCTTTGATTGTTTTTATTTGGTTGTTCTTGGTGGTGGAATGCCTTATTTTGATGTTTATATAGCTTTCTTAGGTATTTGTACCTTTTATACTTTAAAATAGCTTACAATGCTTTTCCACCTTTAGTAGTTTATGTGTGTCCTTTTGTCTGATAGATAGTTTTTCATGTTGGAATATAATATCTGCACTTCTTCATTGTTCATTGCTTTTATTTCTTCTGTGCTTTTATAGGTTTTGTATGTTCCATCTTGATCTGCTTTTATGAGTTCATCTATTAGCTCTTGTCTTTTATTCATCTCTATTACCTCCTAGATCTGCCTTTAGTTGTTTGGTCATATTATAGCTTGGATAAGATATTTTTACCAGGTCTTATCTTTCTTGATCCATTTTCTTGTTTTTCATCATTTCTCTGTATTCATTATCTTTATTAACTTGGTCTTGGAATTTTTTAATCTGTGCTATTACACTTGGTTTTTCACCTTGTTTTATTAGCTTATCTATTTCTATGGATAAATCTATACCTAATTCTTTGTTTACAAAATCTACTGAATATTTTATATGATTAATTTCCTGGTATTCATCTTTTATCTTGTCTTTTTCTTTATTTATTTCTTCAAGCTTTGCCATTAAAAGATTTTTTTCTTCATTCCATTTTTTAGGACTTAGCTTTTCCTTATCTGATAGGAGTTTTTTTAATTTCTCGCTTACTACCTTATATTGGTCTATATCTTTCTTATGCTTATTATAAAATGTGTCTTTTATGAATATGTTTTTCTTTTGATATTCTTCATAAACTTCTTTTTTGGCTTTGTAGATTTCATAGTATAGAATTTTCTTTTCTACATCTTCCATTTCTTTATGGATTGTCTTTGCTTTTTTATTTAGTTTGTAACTATTAGACTTTAATGTTTCTATTTTTGTTTGTAACTGACCTATGGTTTCTATATTATTTTTTCTTAAATAACTATATGCACTTGTTAGCTTTTTGAAGTCATATTTTTCTTTATTAGTTTTGGCATATCCTTTTAGATATTTACTTTTTTCTTTTTGAATTTCTGAATAAGTTAATAGATAATTTGTTAGATTAAAAAGTTTAGGGTTGTCTATTACCTTATCTCTTTCTATATCCCTAAATTTTTCATAAGCATTAGTTAAGTTATCTAATAGATTTCCTATCCAACCCTTTAATGTCTTTATCTCTTCTTTTATTGTTTTTACAAGGTTATTATATTTTCTTATTTCTCTATTATAGTTTCCCTTGTCAGTTTCTATTCCTTTTCTTTCCATTGCACTTGCTGCTGATCCTAAGTGGATTGTCGGTAGATAATCTGAATTTTGTCTTTTAAAACTCTTATGGTCTACTCTTTTTTCTATCTTGTTTTTTGCCAGGTATTCATTGCAAAGGTCTGAAAAATTTTCTCTCCATTTTTCTACATTGCCTTTATCATTCCAGGTTGTTAGTTCTACTTTTCTTGTTTTAGGTTTTCCATTTTTGTTTAATACTTTTTCTCCTTTTTCATCTAGGATATATTCTTTTTTTGACTTTGCTAAGAACTCTCCTTTTTCGTTTATGGGTCGCATTATGGTCATGATATGACAATGGATATTTCCATTTTTATCTTGACTCTCATCATGGATTGCATAATCTACTATCATTCCTTGTGATGTTAGATTTTCTTTTATAAATCTTTCGACTAGGTTTTTATTTTCACTTAAAGATAATTCTTTTGGTAGTCCTATTATGAATTGTCTTGCTAGTTGTGCATTAGAATTTTTTTCTGCCATTTCTACTTTATTCCATAAGGTAGACCTATCATTAAATTCTTTTGGTATATGATCAGGCAATATTATATTTTTTATTAATACTTTTTCTTTTCTTGTATAGTCGTGGGTTACTCCGTCCCATTCATTTTTTATTTTTTCTCCACTTATATATGCTGCACTTGCTACTGCACTTTTTCCTTTTCCTCTTGATATTATGTTTACTGAAAAATGAAAACTGTCTGCCATTTTTATCACTTCCTTTTTCTTTTTTTGTTGTTTTAGGCGGAGGCTTAGAAGATTTTCTATATCCACTTTGTGAATAAGCGTTTTGAAATGATAGAATTAAAAAAGCCGACTACTGAATTAATTTTTGTTGTTTCAGTATGTCGGCTTAATTGTTACTTTCATTTCAAATTTTAAAAGTCAAGGGCGAGCGTTAGCGAGTTTATTTACCCTTGACTTTTAAAAAGCGAATGGTTGTTGCTCCCTGCAAGGGTTTGGCTCCGCAGGACGCAAGCACCCTTTAGGGTGTATAATTGCGCCCTTAGAAAATCTAAGGGATATTTGATTATTTTATTTTTCTTAATTTTCTCTCATTATTTTTAGTGTTTCTTTGAATTCTTTTGTCTTTGTTGCTTCTTCTAGTAGGATTTTTATTTCTTCATCTGTTAGTTCTTCTGCATTTTCTATAAGGCTTTCTAATATTGCTCCTCTAGTTATTAGCCTATGAGTTCTTTCTTTTCTTCTTTTTATTATGTCTTGTTTTAATATCTTCTTTTCTTGATTTTTTAGTTGCCTTAATCTTTCTTCTGTATCATCAATTTTATCTTTTATTTCTTTTGACTCTTGTCTTATTTGATCTAAATTTTTCATACTGATCTCCTTTCTTGTATTAAAAAAGAGATAACATTTCTGCTATCCCTTTCAAAGTTTCACTATTAAAATTTTATGTCTTTTGAAATATCATCTATGTATCTATAATGATTTTCTATTCTTTATTCTTTCTCCATTTGTTCCATTATTTTTTTATTATTTTATAATAATTTCCTCAAATTTAAGATTTAAAAAGGCTAAGTTTTTCTTACCAATATATCTTATATTGAATTAAAATTGCTACCTTAAATATCTTTCCGATTGTCGCATATACATATTATAATACTCTCCTTTTTTTGCCATCAATTGTTCATGTGAACCACTTTCTTTTATTTTACCATTTTCTAAGAAGTATATTGTATCCATTTTATATAAATTAGACAGATGATGAGATATTAATATTAGAGTCTTATCAGAGCATTTCTCCATCAATAAATCAAATATTTCACTCTCAGCAAGAGGGTCTATATTACTTAATGGTTCATCAAAAATGTATATTTTTTTGTCTTGAGAAAAAATTCTCGCTATTGCAATACGTTGCTCCTCTCCTCCCGAAAATAAAGTCCCTTTATTACTAAATTCTCTAGATATTTCTGTGAATATCCCGTTATCACAATTTTCTATCCTTTGCAACATTCTTAGTACTCGTAGCACTTCTATTACATTCCCAAAATCAACATCTTTCTCTGTTACTTCTTTCATTAAAACATTATCAATTATAGGTAACGAATACATTTTGAAATCCTGAAAAAGAACACTTATATTGTCCCTTATAATATTTATTTTTAAATCTTTATATAATTCATTTTTAAAATATAAACGACCCGATGTGGGATCATATAATCTACACAATAATTTTATTAATGTAGATTTACCTGCTCCATTTTCACCAACTATAGCAACTTTCTCTCCTTGCCTTATTTTCATATTTAGGTTTTCTATGGCATATACATTTGTTTCTGGATACATATAACTAACATTTTCTAACTGTATCTCAAGATTTTTCTCATCAACATAATCTACTTCACCATCATATACTTTTACATTGTATTCCAAAAAATTGAATAGATTTTCTAAATACAAACCATGTTCATATATTTCTGGAATAACCCTGAATAATGTGCTGATATACTCAATCAATCGCTGGTTACTGCCGGCTAGTGCTACAAAATCTCCTATAGAAATTAATTTAAAGAAAACTTTTCGTACAATATAAATTACTGTAATCAGATTAACGCCTTGAACAATCAAGTTCTGAAACACTAATACATATGAGTATTTTTTAGAAAAACTTTTAATTATTTTAATTATATTTGACAAATTATAGTTAAATTTCATTTTAATCAAAGATACGAATCCAGAGTGCATTCTTACATCCTTAGCATATTCTCTATCAGTACTAATTTTAAGAAAATAATCCACTTTTCGCTCTAATGGTGTTATTTTTTCATAAAAATCATATTGCATACTTATAGCTTTTTTATTTAAAAATAAGGACATTAATACACTTGAAAATGAAAATATAATTACAATTGGTTCCATAGTTATTATTAAACCAATAAATGCACCAATTCCTAAAATTGATGTCACAAAATTTGAAAGTGTTTCTTGAATATCTTCTATTCTTTTCTCTATCTGATCTTTAGATTTTTTAAATTCATCGTAATATTCCATTTTTTCAAAACACTCTAGCTCAAATTTAACACTCTTATCAAGCAGTAATTTTTGAAAATGACCCACTATAATTCTTTTGTTTTTAGCTATAAAAAACTGCTCTATAAATATATTTCAAATAAACAAAGTATAAATTTCTAATTATCTTTTTATATTTTCTTAAATGCTCGTAAAGCCTTATTCTATGTGCTTTCGAGTATTTTTACTGTAGGAAGATACTTCACGTTTCTTTGCATATTTCCTCATGTCTTAGCTGTCAGAAGTGGTAAATAAGTAGTAAATTCATTTGTACTACTAAGCAACAAGACGCTCCTGTTGCTTCTCTTTATTCAAGCGTTTCATTTCTGCCATTGCAGAATCGAATGTTGCATGTGCGTAATAGTTCAGCGTCATGGCTATATTAGCATGTCCCATAATGTACTGTAATGCCTTTGGATTCATTCCTGCATTTGCATAGTTGGTACAGAATGTATGTCGCAAACTATGTGGAGTGATGTGTGGCAATTTATCCTCGTTATACTTATTGTATTTCTTAACAAGACCTTTCATCATGCCGTTGTAATCACTTGCCACTTTTGGATAGTTCTTTCTATTAAGAAAGAGGAAATCACTATATCCATCAATCTCAACACGCTTATCATTCTTTCGATTCGCTAACACTCGCTTAAATGCTTGATAGGCTTCTTCAACCATAGGAACTTGACGTTCGCCACTTTTGGTCTTTGGTGTTTCAATGTAGTACCCAATTTCAGTATCTCTCAATAGCTGATGGTCTATATTGACAAGACGATTCTCAAAATCTAAATCTGGAAGTGTCAAACCACCAAACTCTGAAATACGAAGACCTGTTTTTAAGAGTATCAGAATTTCATCATAATTTTTGCTGTAGGTTTTATCAGCTTTTGCAAAGGCTAACAGTTTTTCTTCCTGTTCTTCTGTTAGTACGGTCTTAGGGACAGTATCATCATCAAGAACTGCTTTCAGTTGAAAGTCAAATGGATTCTTCCGAACACAATCATCTTGTATAGCAATATAGAATGAAGCCTTTAAAGAACGTTTGTAGTTATTGATGGTTTGATAAGCATAACCATTTTCACTCATTCTAATAGCCCATTCTTTAGCGTCTGATGGCTTAATACTGTCAATACTTCTTACACCTAACTTGTCTTTCTTCAAAATATCCATAAGATATTTGCGTCCAGTTTCAGTGTTTTTTCTAACCTTTGGTCTTTGAGCGTTCTGTTTTGCGTAAAGCTGGCAGAGTGTCATTTTCTTTCCTACAACATCAATACCATCATGAATGTCTTTCTGTAACTCTGCGATTTTCTCTCTAAGTGAGATACAATCACGCTTTCCTGCTGGTACTCGGTCTGTAGCCACAAGTTTCCACGAGTAAACAAATTGCGGTTCTCCAAATGAATCTATATATTTGTATAAGTATCTTCCGTCTTTTCGTTGGCTCTCTCCAGTCTTTAAGATTCGACCTTTATTGTCACGTCTTTTTTCTGACATGGCATTTGCTCCTTTCCTTTATGGAAAGAGCCTTGATACGACTTAATACTATTTTATCATATACAAGACCCTTTGGCGACGCTAGATTGCGTCCAATGTATCTATAATTTTTTCAAATTGTTTTCGTTTAATCTGAATACGATTGCCATTCATAATCAGCCAAATTGCATTTTTATTTTCCTCTGCCAAGCGTCGTAGCTTGTTTTCGCCAATACGAAAATATTTTGACGCTTCTTCAATGGTTAGGGTATAACGTTCCCAAATAGGAATGTCAGTCTGCTTCATAAAATCCTCCTTTCCAAATCACTTATTTGGATTTCATAAAAGTTGTTTTACCAGCAATCGAACAGCTTTAGCAAAGCTCACGGGAGTTCCACCCCTGCATGGTGGATTGTCAACACCTATTTGTACAAT
>NZ_JBGMEF010000054.1:0-3676 GCF_046365475.1 Anaerococcus kampingae | reverse complement strand
ATTGTACTATTTATTGTATCCATACCACTTCGTAATTTGGGACAAGCATAGACATGAGCCGCGGGGGATTTTCTTTCTCGCTTCGCTGCGAACCGCTTCGCGGGACTCCTCAGCTACGGCATCAAGCCTACCAACCATTTGCTTCACAAATGGGGTTAGGCATAGATATGCGCCGGAGGGGCGTGACCCTTGTCTCGAGCGAAGTCGAGAGACCTATTACGAAAACTAAAATCCTAGCACAAACTCTAGAACGAGATGTTATTATATCCGAAGGCTTGTGAAAATAAACCTGTGCTTCACCCATAGTAAAAAAGATCACCTAAGTGGTACTAATAGGCTTCTCCACGTTGGTCGAAGCAAGGGAAGTAGTGGGAAGCTTTTTTATAAAAAGCTTCCTTCAATCCTCGCTTGCTCGACTCTCTTTCTACTAACCATGCCTTCTAACTATTTGTTTCATAAATGGGGCGTAGTTTCCTGTATTTGTTTATTTTCCCACAAAAAAATAGCCAATAGTCAGTGTTTTTACTGCTTTTGGCTATTTTTCTTTTTCTATTACTAGGATGTAGGGTGGGTTGTTGGGTCTGTTGGTGTAGGTTATTTTTAGGATGGAGTAGGTCTTATTGTCTAGGCTTTCTAGGTAGCTTTCTAGGCTTTGGCTTTCTTTTCTTCCGGCTGGGTGGCCTGGGTAGATTGTTAGTATTATGCGGCCGTCTTTTTTTATAAGCTTTAGGGCCTTTTCTAGGCTTTTTAGGGTAGTTTCTGCCTTTGTTGTTATGTTTTTGTCTGCTCCTGGCAAATAGCCTAGGTTGTAGATTATAAGGTCTACAGGGTCTTTTATATATTTATCTATTTTCTCATGGCTTGCTAGAATGAAGGTGAATCTTTTATCTTCTCCTATTAGGGCCCTTGTTTCTTCTTCGGCTTGCTTTTGGATGTCAAAGGCTGTGAGGTTTTCTACTTGTGTGTTTTCTAGGATGAATTTGCTGTCTTTGCCTGTACCTGCTGTCATGTCGATGGCTTTTTTTATGTCTTTTTTATCTAGGATTAGGTCTTTGACTAGGTCGACTATTCTTTTGGCCATTAGCAGCACTCCATGTTTTTTAGGTCTTTGCCGTCTATATTTCTGAAAAAATCGGCACTGGTCGGGTTTTCTTTTCTGATGGGCATACCCATCCTGTGCATTTCGTTGAGTTTGAAGATCATGAGGTTGACGTTGACATCGTACATGCTTGCTAGCTCGTTGTAGGTGTAGCCTTCTTTGACATCTTCTAGGAGGTTTTTCTCATCTAGGAGGAGGTGGGCTGCGAAGATATTTGCTTCTAGTTCCATTTCGTTGTTTATGTCAAAGATTTGGTATTCTACCATGCCTTCTGCTGCGTAGGCCTGGTGGTAGATGTCATGGCCTAGCTCGTGGGCAAAGACCATGTTTAAAATCCTGTAGTCTACGTTTGGGTTGTAGAAGACGAAGCGGGAGTTTTTAATGATTTTGTACATGCCTAGAAGCTTAGTATCGCTTTTGAAGGCTATGAGGTGGACTCCACGCTCTTTTAGGATTTCTTTGGGATTTCTGCTGTCATGTTTTTTGATTAGGTCAAGGGTATCCTCATAGATTTGATCGTATGAGTAGGTCATTATTCATCCTTTAGTCTGCCGTGCTTTTTGTTTTCTTGTCTAGCTATATAGTAGGCTTCTGAGATGGCATCTAGGATGGCTTTTTTGTCTTCTTCTGGGATTTCTCCTCCTGCCATGAGTCCTATGACTCCGTCTACTAGATCGCTTGCTTCTTTGCCGGCTTTTGGACCGTAGTTTTCACGAGCTGTGAGGATGAAGTCTTCCTCATCTGTGACTAGGTAGTCGTGGCTGGTGTCTAGGGACTTGGCTAGTAGGTCGTAGGTCTTTCTATATCTAGGTTTGGATAGGCCTAGTTCGTATCTGGAGATGGTCTTTAGGGAGACATCTACCATGTCTGCTAGCTCTTGTTGGGTTAGTCTTTTTTCTTCTCTTAGCTTTTTTAATTTGGTGGCGAAACTCATTTTTTCTCTCCTTCTAGACTCTTAGAGTCTAATATTTTTATGTTGTGCTTGACAAAGGACTCTTATTGTCCTATAATTATCTTAAGTCATTTATTGTCTTAATTATACATTAATAGTCTATGAAATTCAAGAGGAGTTGTTATGAAAAGAATTATCCTACATTCAGATATGAACGCCTGCTATGCTTCTATAGAGGCTAAGCTTAACCCTGCCCTTAAGGGCAAGGCTATGGCTGTGGCTGGCAATCCTAAAAATAGAAATGGTATCATCCTTGCCAAAAGTCAGAAGGCTAAGGAGATGGGGGTTAAGACTGGCGAGCCTATTTGGCAGGCCCTTACCAAATGCAGGGACCTAATCCTGGTTCCTCCTCAATATGACCAGTATCTTAAGCACTCAAAGATGGCCAAGAAGATTTATTATGATTATACAAATCAGGTGGAGTCTTTTGGCCTTGATGAGTGTTTTATAGATGTATCTGGCTCTACCAAGCTTTTTGGGTCAGGTCTTGATATAGCTAGGGAGATTTCTAGGAGGATGAAGGAGGAAGTGGGTCTTACCGTAAGCATTGGCGTGTCTTTTTGCAAGATTTTTGCCAAGCTTGGATCAGATATGAAAAAGCCTGATGCCATCACTACTATTAGCGAGGATAATTGGAAGGACCTTGTGTGGCCACTAGCTGTCGAGGAGATGGTCGGCATAGGAAGGGCGACTAAGACTAAGCTTAATCGCATTGGAATTTACACATTAGGAGAGCTTGCCAATGCTCCTGTAAGCTTTTTAGAAAACTTGCTCGGGGTAAATGGGGTCTATCTTTGGACCTATGCCAATGGCAAGGATGCCCGTCCTGTAGTAGATATCAACCACAGGGATATAATTAAAACTATTGGCAATTCCTCTACCTGCAGGAGTGATCTAATAAATAATGGCGAGGTTAAAAATGTCCTCCAAGAGCTGAGCTTTTCGGTATCAAGAAGGCTAAGGCAAGCCGGTCTTGAGGCTGGTGGGGTGGAAGTCTTTGTCAGAAATAAGGACTTATTTTCCCAGACCTTCCAGAAAGAATTGCCCCTAAACACCCAATCTTCCATAATCCTTGCAAAAGAGGCCCACGAGCTTTTTATGGAAAAATACGACTGGGATACGCCAGTCAGGGCTGTGGGAATCAGGGCCATAAGGCTGATGAAAGAGGGATCTGGCAGCCAGCTTGATATGTTTTTAGACCATGAGAAGTATTTTAAAAACGAATCCTGCGACAAGGCCCTTTATGAAATTAGGAAAAAATATGGAAAAGACGCCATAAGCTTTGCAGCCCTCACAAGAGACATTAAGCTTCCAAAAGAGATAAATGAAATAATAACTTTGCCAGCTAGGCATTTTAATAGTTAGAAGCCCGCCTGCCCGGCGCACAGAGGGCCCTCCACGGAGTGGTTCGCAGCGAAGCGAGAAAGCCTGTCCGGCTCTAGGAGGACCCGTGCGCGAAGCCCTATCCCAATCCAATGTAATCGGATTGATGGAAGGTCTGGTGCAGAGGCAGAGCACTCGAGCGAAGCGAGACAAGCCCCCGCGGCTCATGTCTATGCTTGTCCCAAATTACGAAGTAATTTGATGGAAAGTTTGATGTGGATTGTCAACACCTATTTGTACAA
>NZ_JBGMEF010000053.1:0-15262 GCF_046365475.1 Anaerococcus kampingae | reverse complement strand
CACAATTTGCGAAGCAAATTGATGTAGGACTTACTTCTTTGCAAAGCAAAGAAGATCTAAAGGAAGCTAATTGCTATATGAGTAGATTAAATTAAAAATCGAAAGTATATTAGTAGGGTAAAAAAGTTTAAAGGTTCAAAAAATATGGTGATGATTGCATGAGAGATACACCTGTTTCCATACCGAACACAGAAGTTAAGCCTCATAACGCCGATGGTACTGCCTGGGCAACTGGGTGGTAGAGTAGGAAGTCGCCAAACTAACAAAGATCTACAATTGTAGGTCTTTTTTAGTGCTTCTAATAATCCTTAAACTATGATAGTAGAGTCTGGTCCTCTGGATTATGGACAGAAAGTCGCCAAACAAAAAACAAGCCCGTCGGCTCATGGAGACAAGCCTGTCCGGCTCGTGTCTATGCCTAACCCCATTTGTGAAGCAAATGGTTGGTAGGCTTGATGCGTAGAAGAGGACCCTCTATGCAAAGCCCTAACCCCATACCCCGAATGGGGGATGGTAGGTAGGACTGGTGCAGAGGCAAAATGGTCGAGCGAAACGAGAAATCTAGTCCGTCGCCTTTTAGAGACCCCATCCGGCTCCTGGAGGACACTCAGAAATGAGTCTTTTTTTGTACAAAAAATATATAAATATCAAATTAAAATAACCCTCAAACTATGATAGTATAAGCTAGTCACATGGGTTATAAAACTTAAATTTACAGGTCCTTTATATAATTAAATCTACCTATATTGATAAAATTCGTAATATAACATTGCTTTTTTAGCTTTATATTCCCAAAAAGTCAATTTTTCTCAATGATTTTTTTAAAATTTATGTTTAGAAATAAAAAGCCGGGGTATATTATTAATAACAAGATAGATAAACTATCCTGGCTCCTCCGGTACAGGTAGTTTAAAAAAATTGAATAGGATGATTTATAATATTTTGATCTGAGACTTACTAGTAGAGAAGTTTTAAATATGTGCCCTTACAGTAGTGATATATGAGTAAAGAAGAGTATGTTGAGTAAGATTTCATAGAAAAAGTGGTGGAAGATAAGTGTAAAAGTAGAGCCATCTGACATTTTTCTATTTTATATAGATAGGATTAGATAAAAATGTAAATCAAATTGTTGTTTGTTAGTAGAATATTAGAAGACATGGTACAAGTAAATTTCGTTTAAATAAGAATTAAAGGAAGGATGATAGAGAGTGATTGAACCTAAATCAGAATCCTGTACTGGAGGAGTTAAATAATCGACTTTGGAGTGTAAAGAAATTTCAAGGTCGATTTTTTTGTGTCTATTTTTTATTTAAACTTAAATTTTTTCGTTTATTATAGTTTTAAGGATAAGTACATTTTTAAAATCATTATGAACGCCTTATATTGGATGAGTAGATTTATAATATTTTTATTTATCAAAATTTTACACTTCCTGTGTTAGACTAGATTAGTAGGAGGATTTATGAATAAAACTATTAACAAATTACAAATTATATTTTTCTGTCTACTTCTTTTAGGAGCTGTAATTTTCTTGAGCCTGAAATCTTTTGGACATTCTAGAGGATATGAGCTTGATTTAGTACTAGGTAGAAATAATCTGACTAATACTGCTAGCAATAGACAGCTTGCCTATTGGAAAATTGATGATAAAAATATGGGACCTTGGGATACCATGCGTCTTGCCAAGGATTGTGACAAGATGACGATAGATCAGATAAATAAAAAGATGGGTAAAGTTGCTAAATATTCTGAAAAGTCCAAATTATATCTTGATGGCAGGGAATATGATGAAATTAGTGATGAAATGTTTGAAAAGAACAAGGATAAAATTAAGGATGTGATTAAGATTAAAAAACTTGAACCGGGAGCTTATCTAATAAAAGAAACGGACGAGTCTTTTAAAGTTAGCAAGGCTAAGGATAAGCTTACAACTAGGATTGAGTATGTGGGCCAGGAATCTGCACGAGATGGGGTGTTAGAGTTAGAAGCTGATTAGAATAAAACATCCCCCACAAAAAAATTAAAACTTATTTTTCAACAATAAAGAGGTCGTTTTAAATGACTTCTTTTTTGTTGTGGATTATTTTTATGTTCTAAACTGGATGAAAAAATCCTCATTACTATTGCAAATGATTTGCAGTAGGTGTATGATAATTACTATCGCAAACCACTTGCATATAGGAGGATATATGAAAAAGAATTTTAAAAATTTATTTGTTATATTTCTTCTTGCCCTAGTTTGTATGACTTCTTGCGGCAAGGAAGAGAAAAATATTGAAAATACAGCTACTGAAGAGAAAAGTGCTGAAGGAAAAAAGACTATTTATGCTAGCTTTTTCCCTGTTGCTGAATTTGTAAAGATGATAGCTGGGGATAAGTTTGAAGTAAAAACTATTATTCAGACTAATGAGGAGCCTCATTCTTTTGAGCTTACTAGCCAAGCTATGAAGGACCTTGATGGGGCTGATCTTATTGCTTATAATGGTGTCGGAATGGAATCTTTTATTGATGATTTGAAGGCAAATATCAAGGATGACGATAAGTTTTTGGACCTTTCTGCAGGTCTTAACTTGCTTGATTCATCTAAGGAAGGCTCCGATATGACTTCGATTAATCCTCACACATGGCTTTCTATCAAAAATGCCAAGGTAATGGTAGATAATATTTATAGGAAGTTATCAGCCATGGATCCTGATAATGAAGCCTATTATAAGGAGAATCTGGATAAGGCCCTTGCCAAGTTTGATGAACTTGATAAGAAATTTGAAGATGAGCTTTCTAAGGTTAAATCTAAAGATAAATATTTTGTAGTCTCCCATGCTGCCTTCAATTATCTAGCTGATGATTATGGATTAAAACAAGTGGCTGTCACTGGGATTTCTCCAGAAGAAGAGCCATCAGCCAAGGACCTTAAGACCATTGCTGATTTTGTGAAGGAGAAAAATATCAAGACAATCTTTTTTGAGGGCAAGGCTACACCAAAGGTTGCAGAAACTTTAGCAAAAAATACAGGCACAAAGACATCTACCCTCTACACCATGGAAAATCTTGACGATGATATGGTATCAAAGGGCTATGTGGGCCTTATGGAAGAAAATCTTAAGGCATTGGTAGATTCTTTCAATGAATAGGACAATTTTAAAGACCGAAAATCTTAGCTTTGCTTATGATAAGGACTTAATCCTAGATGATATCAATTTTGAAGTCAAAGAGGGAGAATTTCTAGCCCTTGTCGGAGCAAATGGTGTCGGTAAGTCGACTCTCCTAAAGTTAATTATGGGAGAATTAAAGGCTAAGGAAGGCCATATAGAAATATTTTCCGATGATATAAGAAAGGATGACCACTACAGGGACTTAGCTTATATTTCTCAAAATGCTGTGGCTTCTTACAGGAATTTCCCAACAACTATTGAAGAAGCTATTAAAATCCACATTTCCTACCTAAAAAAGAAAGTTGATTCCAAGGAATTGATGGAAAAGTTAGGCCTTTGGGATCATAGGAAGAAGGCCCTAAGTGATCTATCAGGTGGCCAAATTCAAAGATTTGCTATAAGTCTTGCCCTGATAAAGGACGCAAGCCTAATCCTCTTAGATGAGCCTACAACAGGAATTGATGAAGAATTTGCCAATGAGTTCTTTAAGGACCTCATAAGTCTTAAGGAAAGTGGCAAGACCATTTTGATCATCACCCACCAGCTAGATATGGCAGGGGCCTATGTAGATTATGCTCTTAGGATTAAGAAGGGAAAAATTGAGAGAATAAGCAAAGATGAGCTTAGTTTGTGAGGGAATATGCCAGATATATTAGAATATGAATTTATGCAAAGGGCCTTCATAGTCGGCGGACTCTTGGCCTTGATTTTGCCTTGTATGGGTCAATTGGTCCTACTTAAGAGGCTATCGATGATTGGAGATACCTTATCCCACTCATCTCTAGCAGGCCTTACCATTGGCCTTGCCTTTGGCTTTAGTCCAATACTTGCGGCAATTATTGCCTGTCTTGTGGCAGGTCTATCTATAGAACTTATTAGAAATAAATTAAAGGCCTACCAGGAAATATCAACGGTAATTATCCTTGCGGCATCAATAGGTCTTGCGGGAATATTTTCATCCATGGTCAAAAATACCAATGCCATCTCATCCTACCTATTTGGATCCATAGTGACTATTTCAGATCAGGAATTTTATTTAGTGATAGGAGTGGCTATTTTTGTAATTATGGCCTATATAAGCTTGTACAAAAGCCTTTATCTTACGATTTTCGACCCCCAGGCGGCCAAAATCATGGGAATTAATGTCAAGCTAGTAAATATATTTATAACCTTTTTAACAGCCATAGCAGTATCAATATCAGCCAAGACAATAGGGTCCTTGATAGTATCATCAATCCTAGTCATACCAAGTATTAGTGCAATGCAATACACTAAGACCTACAAGGCGACCCTGTTACTATCAATAGGATTTTCCATTATTTTTGTATTTTTAGGACTAATAATATCCTATTATCTAGACTTAAAACCAGGGTCTGTAATAGTATTGATATCTGTAGTATGGCTAATTACAAGCCTTTTTATAAAGAAAAAATAAAGGAGAAACAATGAAAAATAAGAAAAATCTAGGAAGATCAGTCCTACTTGCTTGCCTATTTGCGACAAGCCTTAGTGCCTGCTCCCTATTTAATAATAAAGAAGCAAAAACATCTGTTAACAAAGCAATAAAAACAGGTCAGAAAACAAGCTACATCGCCAAAAAATCTACCATCAAAAAGGATAAAACAACAGAAGTTTTAGTAGATGCTGAAATCAAAAAAGAAGACATAGTAAAGGTCGTAAAACATGGCGACCATTGGCATGTCTTCACCAAAGATGGCAGGGAAAAGATAACTTACACCGACCCAAGTCAGATTCAAGATACAGGTAAATTTGAAATGGTAAGTGTAGTAGGCAAAAATCAGCTAAAAAATAAAAATGTAGTAGCAATCAAAAAACACGGTGACCACTACCACGTCTACTTAGCAGATGGGACAGAATACCTAACCTACGAAAACCCATCAGCTCTCTTTCCTAATATAAAAATAGGAACCTATGTAGGCAGTCATGGATCACATAATGCAAATAAAACAAAGACAGAAAAAGTAGCCGAAAATAAAAAAGTAAAAGAAAAATTAGAAAAAGATGATGAAAGAGTCATCAAAATTCTAAAGCACGGTGATCATTATCATATCTACACATCAAAGGGCAACGAATTTGTAACTTACGAAGACCCAAGAAGCCTATATCCAAACGCCTCCTACGGAATTTATGAAGGAAGCCACGGCGATAGAAAGGAAATGATTGCTAAAATTCTCAAAGAAGAGAAGGAAAAGCAAGCTAAAAATAAAGATAAAAAGGAAGAAAAAAGACCTGAAAAACTACAAAAAGATGATAAGTTAATAAAGGTAGAAGATGAGAAAAAAACTCACAACGTAGTAAAAATCTTAAAGCACGGCGACCACTATCATATCTATACAGCTGATGGAGATGAATATATAAGCTACTCTGACCCATCAAGCCTTTATCCAGATATTCCAATAGGCACCTATGAAGGAAGCCATGGAGATAAAAAGGATAATAAAGAAAAAGATAAAAAGCCAAGCGAAGATAAAAAAGAAAATCCTAAAGAAGAGGAAAGTCAAGATAGACCAGAAAATCCAAGAAATGATGAAAAATCAAGGATAGAAAGTCTAAAAATAACCAATATCCTAGGCAAGGAAAAAGTTGACCGCTACGATATAGTAAAAATCCTAAAACACGGTGACCATTACCACATCTACGATTCAAAGGGAAGAGAAGGTGTAACCTATGAGAATCCACAAGATATCTACCCAAAGGCAAACTTTGGTCAATATGAAGGCAGCCACGATAATCAAAAAGAAGATAAAAAAGAATTCACCTGGCCAGAAGGAATTACAAAAATAATCGACCATGGTGATCATTGGCACCTCTACAAGGGCGAAGAAGAAGTAGGAGTAGTAACAGAAAATCCTAAGAGTCATTATCCAGATGCTGAATATATCAATGATTCAAAAGACTATTCCCATGTAGAAGTAAATGATGGAGACCTATTTTCCTATGACAGCATCAAAGGTAAAAAAGTAGCAGGTATAGAAAGAGTATTTGACGATAGGTTTAAACTAATGGAAAGCTACGGACAAATAACCGATGGCAAGGCGGCATTTGGACCAGGTGGCCAATACAAGGGTGGAGATGTATTCTACTGGCTTCACGGAGATCATTATCATTACCTAAGCATAAAAGACCTAGTAAAAATGGAAAAAGCTGGAGAATTAGGCGATTTCACAGCCAAAGATATAGTAGCAACCCTAAAATATAAGATGGAAAATCCAGATGTAGAAATAGGCAAAGAATATGATGATGAAAAATCAGAAATACTAAGATATAATATAAAACAATTCTTAGAAAAAGCATACCCAGAAGCTTCTGTAAATAATATAGAACTAAACTTCTATGTATATGGAACAGAAGATTTAGTCTTCCACATAAGTGACTTTGAAGAAGTAGACGGAAAAATAGTCTACAAAAATGGCAAGCTACCAGAAATGAAAAAAGAAGAAGCTGAAGAAGAAAAATCAGACGAAAAAATTGAAGAAAGTCCTAAAAATAAGGAAGAAAATGAAACAAAGCCTAAAATAGAAAAGAAAGAGATAGACCCAGAGGAGAAAAAGGAAAATCTAGAAAAAGCTCAAGATGGCTATGAAACTAGAGAAGAAGCAGAAAAGGCCGCACAAAAAGCCCTAGAAAGCGACTTTGCAAACAACGCCTACGATCTAATCCAAGGCTCAAATGGCAGATGGTTCTATAACTTAAAAGTAAATTAAAAGCAAGAAAGCACTTAGGATATATAAGCTAAGTGCTTTTTAGATGGGTTTTTAGCGAAAAATCGCACTTAAAAGTATAATTTTAACTAATAAAAATACTGGAGTTTAGGCAAATGGATATTAATTTTAAAAAACAAATACTGAATGATTTTTCAATAAGTCCTGAGGGATTTAAGGATAAAAATAATATTTTTATGGTAAATAAGGCAGATGAAAGTTTTCTTTTCTATAACAAGGCTCCCTTTACTGCGATTTGTACAGGAGGAAAGGTCTTCATGAGATCAGAAAATCCTGCCCTAATAAACAAATTAAAGAAAAAATTTGAACAGTATCCCGGAGCCTGGTTTGCCGAAGCGGACAACATTAGGGTTTTGGATAAAATTTTAGGAGAATTTGGAATAGAAATAGACAATTTTTTCCCTCTGATGACTTTTTCTGATAGATATGTAGAGATTAAAGACTTCGAATTCACAAGGCTAGAAAAAGAAGATATAAAAAACTTTAAAGGCAAGACAAAAATGGCCTTTGCTTTTGATGAAGATGACAGGCTAGGCCTTAGTTTTTATGATGGAAAAGACCTCATAGCTCTAGCAGGAGCCTCAGTTGCTGGAAAATACCTTTGGGATATAGGCCTTGAGAAATTTTCTAAAGAACCTAAATACCAAGGTCTAGGTGCATCCATCTTAAGGAGCCTATCCTTAATAATAAAACAAGAATATGAAGATATAAGCCCAATTACTGCCACACAAATTTCTCACACCAAGTCCATTAATACATCAATAAGAGCTGGATACGAGATAAATCTTTGTATCACTGGCAAGCAAAAATAGACACATATTTACTGGTATTTGGCGTTGACAAAATTTTTGAAAGAGGTAATTTATAAGGGTAAGAAAATTTTTGGAATGTAGCCAAGTTGGTAAGGCACCAGATTCTGACTCTGGAGAGCACAGGTTCGAGTCCTGTCATTCCAGCCAAAAATTACAGAATGGAACGAAAACTCGTCTGCTTTGCAGACTCTTCCGTGCTACTGCACTATGTTTTCGGCGTAAATAGCCGAAATCAACGGCTATTTACGATAGCCAAGTTGGTAAGGCACCAGATTCTGACTCTGGAGAGCATAGGTTCGAGTCCTATTATCCCAGCCACTTAGATTTCTCTTTTTAGGGAAGTCTTTTTTTATGCTTATTTTGATATTTTTAATTTAATAAATAGAAATGTATCAATATACGAGATAGATTTTTAGATGTGATTTTTCGTTATAAAATTTCTACTTTTTTTAAACATTAATTAAATTACTTGACAAAATTGAATAAATGCTATATCATTTAATTAGTAGATGGTAATTACCATTAGGATTTAAAATCGTTTACATACTAGTCTTTAAGGAAGAGATTTAACTAAATTACATTAAGGAGGTGCTATAAACTAGTATTATTAAAGGGTGATATCTAAATATATACATAGAACAGGAAAACCTTATACTTAAATAAATGAAAGGATAGGATTTGAACAGTATCTTAATAAAGTGATTTCTAATTTTATAAAAAATATGATGCAAGCCAATAAAAGTTGGAATACTAGGTATATTTGCTGTTGATCAGGATTTTGTTTATTGTGTAGGTTAGAAAGTCATCTATTTTAGAGAATGATATAAAATATATAAGTGAAATAAATATATTGTGAACAATCAATAATTACGTCTGGTATGAATAATAAACTGAGACTTAATATAAAAACGATTTGTATTAAAAATAGATTTGAAAAAATATAGTAGAAATTACACCTTATTAATAGATTTATAAAAAAATATAACGATAAGTTATATACAAATATTTCTGTTAAGATTATCAGTTGTAAGAAAAAATAAGATCTATAAATCCAAATCTAATTATAAAATATATCAATGATATAAAGATGATTAGTATTTTAGAATGATATTTTTTATAATCTAAATAGAGAATAATGAATCCTAATTGTTAACCGTTACTTAATAAAAATAATGGAGGATAGCATGAATTTACTAAAAAAAATAAGCTTGATTTTAGCGGTTGGTATAGTAGCAACAGGTTGTGGAGGATCTAAATCAAATGATGGAGGATCTAAAGATGCTAACGATGGAAACGTTGTCAGAATTGCTATGTGGAATCCTGATCAGATAGCAATCATGAAAGAAATAGAAAAGAAATATGAAGAAAAAAATCCAGGTGTAGACATTCAAATTGAGGAAACTACATTTAAAGATCACTTCCAAAAGCTAGAAACTCAAGCTCAAGGTGACGTAATGCCAGATCTATTTACAATGAACGGACCAAATTTTATGAAGTTTGTTACTAATGGTGTACTTGAACCTCTAGATGATCATATAGATAAGATGAAGATAAACAAAGATGATTATCCTCAAGGTTTAGTTGACCTATATTCTTATGAAGGCAAACTTTACGGTATACCAAAAGACTGGGATTTAACAGGCTTATTCTATAATAAAGAATTGTTTGACAAAGCAGGTGTGGAATATCCTACTCCAGAATGGACATGGGATGATTTTGCATCAGCAGCTGAAAAGTTAACGGATAAAGAAGCTGGAATTTGGGGTACATCATTTAAGCCTACATGTCAAGAAGGTATATATGATACAATTCCTCAGTCAGGCGGATTTATAATCAATGAGGATAAAACAAAATCAGGATATGATACAGAAGAGGCTGCTAGCGGAGTTGAAAGATGGATAGAATTAGGTGAAAAAGGATATTCTCCTGATTTACAAACTCTAACAGATACTCCTGATAAAGATCTTTTCAAAGCTGGTAAAATTGCAATGATATATGCTGGAAGCTGGAGAGTGCCTGAATTTTTCGGTGATGAAAATATAACTGATAAAGTTGACGTTGAAGTAATGCCTCTAATTAAGGAAAGAGCAGCTACAATTCATGGCTTATCTTATTGTTTAGCTAAAGGTTCTAAAAATAAAGAACAAGCTATAGATTTTCTTGCTTTCCTAGGTTCTAAAGAAGCTAATGAGATATGGGCTGAAAAAGCAACAGTAATACCAGCAAATAACAATGTTCTTGAAACTTGGGAAAAATCTTATCCTGATAAGAATCTAAAAGCATTTACCCAAATGGTTGAGTATTCAGTTCCTTATCCTGTAAGTAGTAATACACCTGTTTGGAACGAACTAGAAAGCAATGCTATAAATGAAATGTACTCATATGAAAGACCAGTGAGAGAAGTACTTAAAGATTTAGCGGATAAGATGAATGAAGCTTTAGCAAAAGAACAAAAATAAAAAGAAAGTGATGTTATATGACTAAAAAACCTGGCAAAAAGAAATATAATGCACAGAAAGTGATGCGGGGATATCTTATGATACTCCCTGTATTACTAGGTTTGCTAGTATTTTTTATAATTCCATTTTTTCAAAATATATTCTATTCCTTCACAGATTTAAATTCCTTTGGTGTTTGGCATCCTATAGGATTTGATAATTATAAAGAGTTATTCAAAGATCCAAATTTCTATGCTGCGCTTAAAAATACTATTAAATATACTATTTTTACAGTTCCACTTACTGTAATTATATCAATGAGTATAGCGAATTTATTAAATAAAAATATAAAGGGTGTAGGAATATATAGAACACTTTATTTCTTGCCAGCGGTTACTATGCCAGCTGCAGTTGCTATGATTTGGAAGTGGATATATAACGGACAATATGGATTACTAAATCAATTGGCTATGATTTTTGGAGGAGAACCAAGGGCGTGGATAGCTGATAATGACACAGCTATGTGGTGTATTATTGTTGTTGGTGTATGGATGGGTCTTGGCATGAATATTGTATATTTTCTTGCTGGAATGCAATCTATACCAAAGCAATATTATGAAGCGGCAACTTTAGATGGTGCGGGCGAAATAAAACAATTTTTCACAATAACTATTCCTCTCATAGCACCTACTTTAGTGTTTGTATTAACCACATCATTGATTGGGTCGTTACAAGTGTTTGATATTGTATTTATGATGATATCAAAAGGATCTCCAGCTTTAAAAAGTACGCAGACAATAGTTTATCTTTTCTATCAGTCCGCAATTGATTTTGGAAGAAAGGGATATGGAGCGGCAGTAGCTACAGTACTTTTTTTAATTATTATTACATTTACATTTTTACAATTGAAAATACAGAGAAAGTGGGTGAATAGTATTGCAAATTAAAGGTTATAAGAAAATTATTTTACACTTCTTGTTAATATTAGGTGTTATATTTACTGTATTCCCATTTTTATGGATGATTCTAACGGCTCTTAAAACTTTAAGTGAGTCTATGGCAATTCCTCCTAAAATTTTCCCGGCAAGTCCACAGTGGTCAAACTTTAAGGAGGCCTTAAATACAATAAATTTTCCTACATTGTTTAAAAACACTGTTATTTATGCGGTAGTAACTACTATTGGACAGGTAACAATGTGTACAATGGCCGGATACTCTTTCGCAAGAATAGAATTTCCATTCAAGAATGCGATATTTGTATTAATAATGTCAGTATTAATGGTACCTACTCAAATATTTTTGGTGCCACAGTTTCAGATTATTAATAAGTTAGGCTTATTGAACACAATAACAGCTTTAATATTACCATCAATGTTTTCTGCCTTTGGTACATTTTTAATGAGACAGTTTTTTAGTCAAATTCCAAAAGAATTGGAAGAAGCTGCACGAATTGATGGATCTGGGCAATTCAAAATATTTAAAGACATTTGTTTGCCAATTGTAAAACCAGGAATAGTGACACTTGTAATAACTTGTTTACTATTCACATGGAATAACTTAATGTGGCCACTAATAGTGAACACTTTACCAGAAAAAATGACGTTATCAGTAGGTTTAGCTAACCTCTCAGCTACTGGTCATTATGCAGTAAATTATCCTGTTTATATGGCAAGTGCGCTTATAGCTATTTGGCCTATGATATTGCTATTTGCAATATTCCAAAAACAATTTATTGAGAGTTTAGCATCAAGTGGAATGAAAGGATAAAAAAGATATGAAAATAGGGGTAATAGGAGCAGGTCATAGAGGAAGAAACGCATATGCGAGACTACTTAGAAATTATGAAGATGTGGAGATAGTATCATTTGTAGATACTGATTTAGAACGACTAAAATCAAGTCAAGATGAATTTGGAATCAATAATGAATATATTTTTGATAAATCTGATGACTTTTTTGAAAAGATGGATGAAGATAAATTTGTAGATACTTTAATAATAGCTACACCGGATAGAGATCATTATGATATTTGTATGAAAGCTTTAGACTACAATCTTGATATTTTATTGGAAAAACCTATAAGTCCAATACCAGACGAGGTAGCTAAAATAGCAAAAAAAGCAAAAGAAGCTAGCAGGGTATTTATGATTTGCCATGTATTGAGATATTCACCATTTTTTGTCAAGATAAAAGAAATTTTAGAAAGCGGTGCAATCGGAAAAGTCATGTCAATCAATCACAATGAAAATATAGGATATTTTCACTTCGCCCATTCATTTGTTAGAGGTAATTGGAGGAATGAAGAACTTTCTTCTCCATTAATTCTTCAAAAATCATGTCATGATATGGATATACTATTATACCTAACTGGAGCAAATCCTCTTACTATATCATCTTTTGGAAAACTTTCATATTTCAAAGAAGAGAACCAACCGACAGGAGCTGCAGATAGGTGTTTAGATTGTAAGTATCAAGATACTTGCATTTTCTCTGTGAAAGATTTTTACACAGGATATCCTGGGGCTGGCTGGAGAAATGTAGTAGATGTATCTATGACAGATTCTGGCTTAGAGAAAGCTTTAAGAGAAGGACCTTATGGTCGTTGTGTGTATAAATGTGATAACAACGTTTGTGATCATCAAGCTATAGCAATAGAATTTGATAATGATATCGAAGCTGTGTTTAATTTGACTGCATTTTCAAACAATGTACACAGAAACATAAAAATTCAAGGAACTGAAGGCGAATTAATTGCTGATGATCATACTCAGAAAATTACTGTCCAAAGATTTAAAGAATATAGAACTACTACATATGATGTGATTACAAATGCTTCTGGTCATGGCGGTGCAGATTATGGAATAATAGATGCATTCGTAAAAGCTATCAGAGGTGATAGTGATAAAGTTAAAACAGGTGCAGATGAATCGGTTATGAGTCATATGATGTGTTTTGCATCAGAAGTTTCTAGAAAAGAAGGTAAGAAAATAAATATAGAAGATTATATTAGAGGTCTGAATGAGTAATATAGTTTTTGAAAATGTAAATAAAATATATGATAATGGATTCCATGCGGTAAAAGATTTTAATTTAGACATACGTAATGGTGAATTTATTGTTTTCGTAGGACCTTCAGGTTGTGGAAAATCAACAACTTTAAGGATGTTGGCTGGTCTAGAAGACATAAGTGATGGAAAGCTTAGTATAGATGGCAAAGTAATAAATGATGTTGATCCGGCAAAAAGAGATATAGCCATGGTTTTTCAAAATTATGCTCTATATCCTCATATGACTGTTTATAAAAATATGGAGTACGCACTTAAAAATCAGAAGATTCCCAAAGAAGAAAGAGATAAAAAAATATTAGCTGCTGCTGAGCTATTACAGATTGAGGAATATCTAGATAGAAAACCAGGACAATTATCAGGTGGACAGAATCAGAGGGTTGCTTTAGGTAGAGCTATTGTAAGGAGTCCAAAAGCTTTCCTTATGGATGAGCCTTTATCCAATCTTGATGCCAAACTAAGGTCGCATATGAGAACTGAGATTAACAAAATTCATAAGCAACTTGAAACAACTTTTGTATATGTAACCCATGATCAAACCGAGGCTATGACTTTAGGAGATAGGATAGTGGTTATGAAAGATGGGATTATTCAACAAATCGATACACCTTCTAATTTATATGAAAATCCAATTAATCTTTTCGTTGCCGGTTTCATTGGAACTCCAAAGATAAATGTTATTATGGCAAAGGTAGTACAAGAAGATAATATTACTTATCTAGAGTTTAAGGATTCTAGGGTAAAAGTAAATAAAAGGATTGAAGAAATAATTGAATCTAATAGTTTAAGTGAAGTTTACATAGCTATTAGGTCTGAGAATCTATTTTTAGAGAAAAAAAATAAAACAAATTCTGTAATACAAGCAGAGGTAGAAATAACGGAGAATTTGGGAAGCGAAACTTTAGTTTATGCAAAAATTGATAAAAGCGAGATAATTATTAAAGATTTTGATAAGAATCAATTTGAACAAAGAACACCAATAAATATCTACTTTGATGTTGATGATTTGTTGCTATTTGATACAAAAACTGAGAAACGATTATATTGATTTAAATTGATTAGGATTATCAAAATGAAATTTAGATTATTATTTAATATCAATGCTTTCACTAAAGGAGAATGAAGATGTTACTTGATAAAACAAAGTTAGAAGAAAGAGATTTTAAAAACACCTATACAGAAATATTTGCTCAAGCAGATACTTGGCTAGAAATATATAGGCTATATGAAGAAAGAAAGGCTGAGATAGAAAATTTTCTAGCAAAGCTTAAGGGAGCTAAGGTAATCTTTACAGGAGCAGGCACCAGCGAATATGTTGGAAATATCGCAACAGACTACCTAAAAAGTCATGGAGACTTTGAATTTGAATCAATAGCCACAACAGATTTAGTATCAGCTCCATACCTTCACTTTAAAAAGGATAGGAAGACCCTCTTAGTATCATTTGCAAGAAGCGGAAACTCCCCAGAATCCTTAGCAGCAGTTAAGCTAGGTAGACAGCTAGTAGATGACTTCTACAACCTACCAATAACCTGTGCAGAAAATGGAAAACTAGCAGCAGGGCTAAAAGAAGATCCAAAATCATATGTATTCTTAAACCCAGAATACACCAACGACAAGGGATTTGCTATGACAAACTCCTTCTCATCAATGCTCCTAGCAAGTCTATTAATCTTTGATACAAAAACACAGAATAAGGCAGAAATAGTAGAAAAACTATCAACAATAGCCAAAGAAATTTATGAAAGAAGTCAAGAAATAGAAGACCTAGTAAACTCTGACTTCGACAGAGTAGTCTATCTGGGATCAGGCCCACTAGGAAAACTAACCAAAGAAGCAAGACTAAAAATTCTAGAACTCACAGCAGGCAAAGTAGCAACAATCTGGGATAGCTCCATGGGCTTTAGACATGGCCCAAAATCCTTCATAAACGAAAAGACCCTAGTCATATCATTTGTATCAGAAAATGAATACACCAAAGCCTACGACATAGACATCCTAGACGAAATAAAATCGGATGGAATTGCTCCTAAAATAATAGGCATAACAAATG
>NZ_JBGMEF010000052.1:0-11561 GCF_046365475.1 Anaerococcus kampingae | reverse complement strand
CTCACCCGTCCGCCACTAATCCACTTAAAATCACTCCGAAGAGATCAATTAAGTTTCATCGTTCGACTTGCATGTGTTATGCACGCCGCCAGCGTTAATCCTGAGCCAGGATCAAACTCTCATAAAAAAATTGTATGAAAGTCTTAGATCAAGACTCTTATTCATTTACATCTGACTTAATCAAATGCGTGATTTATTCTTGTATATCAAGAATCATTTACTGTAAAGAAATTTAACTAGGTTATAGTTGTTATTCTTTAGAGTTTTTGTTTGCTATTTTAAATAGCTACAAAAACCATTGATATTTAATTTGTATGAAATGCCTTAGCATTTCTGGTTCATGTCTCAGCATTTATCGTGCTGACTATTATATAGTACCACAGGTTTTTTATCTTGTCAAGACTTTTTTTCATTTTTTTATGATTTTTTCATCTTGGCGATTAGTTCCTGTCGCACCGACATTTAATACTATAACATCTATTTTTCTCCTTGTCAAATTTTTTTTGTGTTTTTTTATTTATTTATTTTTGCTTCCTTATATATATGATTTTTTATCCTCTATCTTTTTTCTATAATGAAAAACCCTCCTTAAGGAGGGCTTACTTAATTAATCTTCTTCTGGTTCATAGTTTACTATTGATACCATTTTTCCATTTTTATCTTTTATTTTTCTGATTCTTTTATCAAATTCTAATCTTTTCATCCATATTATTTTATCACAGCCTGTACATCTTAGCTTGATGTCTGCTCCTACTCTTTCGATTTGCCAGAGGTTTTCTCCACATGGATGGCCCTTTTTTAGGGTTATTACGTCATCTACTTTATATTTTTTCATTTGTTTCGTACCCCACTAAGCTTGCTTTTATCCCTCTTTTTTCCATCTCTAACTTTATTAGCTCTCTTGCTTTTCTTGCTATAGCCCATTGGCTTCCTGCTTTGACTTCCGCTAGCATTCTTACTTTATAAGAGAATTCATCAAAACTGTTTATTTCAAAAAAGCTAAAGTCCTCTATAAAGTCTTTTTTATATTCGCTATTTTTTAGTTCTTTTGATACTTTTTCTATTATTTCTTTTGCTTCTTTTAGGTCCGTGTCATAGGATAGTCTGAAGCTTACATCTGATTTAGCCGGCCCTCTGTTAAAGTTTTGAACTTTTTCTATTTGGGAGTTTGGGATTATGTGGATTGACCCGTTGAAGTCTCTTATTTTTGTTGTTCTTAGGTTTAGCTCTTCTACTTCTCCTTCTGCACTTGCTGTCTGTATCCATTCTCCTACTCTTATCTTATCATCTATTATTATAAAGGCTCCTTTTATAAAGTCGCTGATTATAGATTGTGATGCGAAGGCTATGGCTAGACCTCCAACTCCTGCTGTAGCTATGAGTGCTGAGGTATTTATTCCTAGACCATCTAATATTCCTATAAGTACTACAAAAACAACTATTGTTTTTATTATTGAATAGAGGAGGTTGCCTGCAGTTTTTGTTTTCGACTTGTTGGCAATTTTCCCTGACCTTTCACTTTCTATTAGTTTGTCTATTAGCTTTCTTGCTATTTTCAGAAAAACTAGCCCTATTAATATCATTATCAGTGTTGATGTTAATTTTAGGACCAACTGATTTTTGACTAATTCTGATATGATGGGTGTTTTTTCTAGAGTATCTGCTATTTGCTCATTTGCTGTTTCTGTCAATTTCTTCTCCTAGAATTTTTTCTATTTCTCTGGCTAGATTTTGATGAAAGTCGCTTGCTAGGTGGATTCCATCTAAGTAATGTCCATCAATTTGGCTCGCTCTTATATAGTAATCTGCCCCATGAACTTTTTCTTCTAAGGCCTTTAATTTCCTATTGACTCCTTCATAGAAGCTGAAGATTTTTTCTTCTTCTATATAAGGAGGGCTTATTAGCATCGTTTTTCTTGCCTGAGATATATTTAGTATACTTTTTAGATTCTCTTCTACAAACTCGAGGCTTTTACCATTCATAAAGTCATTGGTCCCACCAAATATTATTAGTAGATCTTCTTTTTCTTTTAATTTTTGATATCTCTTGTATCTATTTAACATCTCTTCTGTTGTCGACCCATTTACTCCAAGGTTTTTAATTTCAAAACCCGCCTTTTGTAAAAAGCGGGTGTATGATTTTTCTTCTACTAAGTAGCCTAGGGTAAAAGAATCTCCTAATGCTGTTATTTTCATTATTTGACCTTTTTTAAGACTAGGGCTGTTCTTGATGGTATATAGATTTTTATGCCATCATAGTCAGTGCCCGGAAGTTTTTCTGTTGTGTATGTGTAATCGTGACTTATTCTGCCAAAACCACCAAATCTAAATTCGTCTGAGTCCATTAGAACTTTGAATTCTCCTATATCATGGATTGGTAGGTGGAAGGATTCGTAGGAATCTGTTGGGTGGAAATTAAATAGGTAGACTAGGTCTCCATTTCTGAAGGCTATAATTTTTCTATCGTTATCCAGCCATAGCCTATAGGTTGTTTTGCCTAATTGATGGTATTCCTTAACAAATTCTATCATGGCCCTATCAAATTCGTTTAGATATTGGTATTTTAGATAATCTGCATCGGCTAGAGACCACATACGACGTGCGTAATGATAGGAGAAGCCGTTGCCTTCTCTTGGGAAGTCTATCCATTCTGGATGACCAAATTCATTGCCCATGAAGTTTAGGTAACCATCTGTTCCCATTGATATGGTTATCCATCTTATCATCTTGTGGAGGGCTATGGCCCTGTCTATGATTAGATTATGGCTGTCTTTGGACATGGAATCGTACATTTCCTTATCTGCTAGCCTGAATATGGTGGTTTTTGAACCTACTAGGGCTTGGTCGTGACTTTCTACATAGCCTATTCTTTTTTCATTTGGTCTGTGGGTTGTTAGTTCGTACCACATGTTGGATAGGTTCCAATCGTAGTCATTTTTCTCTAGGGCTTTTTCCCAGAAATCTGGCATTCCCATCGCTAGCCTATAATCAAATCCTATACCGCCCTGGCTTACTGGCAAACACATACCTGGCATACCTGACATATCTTCTGCTATGGTTATGGCCTTTGGTTTAATTTCTCTGATTAATTCATTGGCCATTTGTAGGTAATTTAAGGCATCTATGTCTGTATTTATTGAGAAATATTTGCCATAATTATCAAAAGCTTCTCCCCTGCCGTGATCTCTATAGATCATGGAGGTGACTCCGTCAAATCTAAAACCATCGAAGTGATATTCTTCTAGCCAATATTTGACATTTGATAGGAGGAAGTGATTTACTCCTGCCTTGTGATAATCAAAAAGCTTGGAATCCCAGTCTGGATGGTTACCTTCTCCGCCTGCATGGAAGAATTGATAGTCGGTTCCGTCAAATTCATTGATACCTTCAGCTGTGTTTTTGACTGAGTGAGAATGAACTAGGTCCATTATCACATTAAGACCCATTTGGTGGGCTGTGTTTATTAGGCTCTTTAGGTCGTTGTTTTCCCCATACCAGGAAGATGGTGCAAAGAAATTTGATACTTGATAGCCAAATGACCCATAATATGGATGTTCGGCTATAGCCATAAGTTGAACTGTGTCATAGCCCGCCTTTTGTATTCTTGGCAAGATATATTTTTCAAATTCTTTGTAGGATGATACCTTGCCTTCTTCACCTGCCATTCCTATGTGGGCTTCATAAATTAGTGGATTGTCCTTTTTTATTTCAAAATCTTGGTCTGTCCACTCAAATTCTTTCCTTGGATTTTCTAGAACCATAGCATAGTCAAAGTCTTCATTTCTTTCGACCCTTCTTGCATAAAGTGGTATTCTTTCTGATAATCTACCATTTGCATCTACTAGGACTTTTATCCTTGATTTGTGTGGGATTGTCCTGATTCCTTCGACAAAGATTTCCCAATCTTCGTCATTTATTTTGTGGAGAGGATGGGAGTGCTTATCCCACCCATTAAAATCTCCTATTAGATAAAGACCGTCAGCATTTGGAGCCCATTCTCTATATATCCAGCCTCCTTTTACCTTGTGGAAGCCGTAATAATTGTGGGCATTGGCAAAATCTTTAAGTGATTTGCCATCTGCTAAGAACCTATTTTTTTGCTCTTGTAATCGATCCATCCTTAGATTAATATCATTTTCATAATCACTCAAATAAGGGTCAATATCGAGTATTTCCCATCTTGCCATAGTATTTCCTCTTAGTCTTTCTTGTAATTTTCTATTACTTTTTGGGTTATTTCTTTTGGAACCTCTTCATATCTTACAAAGTCCATTGAGAAGCTTCCTCTTGCTGATGTTTGGCTTCTTAGGTCTATTGCGTAGGTTAGAACTTCTGAAAGTGGTGCTTCTGCTTTGATTATCTGGCTACCATCTTCTTGTGGTTCCATGCCTAAGATTCTACCACGTCTCTTATTCATATCTCCCATTACATCACCCATGTTAGCGTCTGGAACATTGATTTCAAGAGCCATTACAGGTTCTAATAGGATTGGGTCTGCTTCTTCTATACCTTTTTTGAAGGCTATTCTTGCTGCAGTTTTGAAGGCTTGTTCGTTAGAATCTACTGGGTGATAAGAACCGTCATAAAGGGTTGCCTTTACGCCTGTTACCTTAAAGCCTGCTAATGGGCCTTCTAGTAGAGATTCCTCTAGACCTTTTTCTACAGCTGGGAAGTAGTTTTTAGGAACTGCTCCACCGAATACTTCTTCATCAAAGACAAAGTCTTCTTCTGTTGGTTCAAACCTGATAAATACATCACCATATTGACCTGCACCACCGGATTGTTTTTTGTGTTTACCTTGAACATCTGATTTGCCCTTAATTGTTTCTCTATAAGGGATTCTATATTCTACTATTTCTGTATTTACAGAGTAATTATCTTTTAGCTTATCCATTATTACTTCAAGCTGAACATTGCCAAGACCTGATAGGACTTGTTGACTTGTTTCTCTATTCATCTCGTTGTTAAAGCTTGGATCTTCTTCAGCTAGTTTTTGAAGAGCTTCAGAAATCTTATCCTCATCAGCACGGCTTACAGCCTTTATCGCGTAAAATAGGACTGGTTTTGGATATTTAACTTGTTTATAAAGGATTTTGTTTTCTTTAGAACAAAGTGTATCGCCAGTAGAAGTTGCTTCTAGTTTAGCAAAGGCTCCTATATCTCCAGCTACGACCTTATCTGTTTTAATTTGTTCATTTCCTCTTAGGTAGAAGAGTGAAGCTATCTTTTCATCTCTATCTTTGCTTGCATTATAAAGCTTGTCATCTTTTGAAATTGAACCTGATAGAACCTTAAAGATTGAAATCTTTCCTAAGAATGGGTCTGCAAGGGTCTTAAATACTACTGCAGAAAATGGTGCATCTTCTTTTGCTTCAAAAGCCTCATAGCCATCTGCTACCCTAAAACCAATATTAGCCGATTCATCATCGATTGCTGGCATGTATTTGATTATGCAGTCAAGTAGGCTTGTTAGACCTATCATTTTTTCTGTAGAACCTGCTATAAGTGGAACTACCTTACCATTTAGGATTGCCTTTGATAGACCTTCTCTAATTTCTGCTTCTGAGAATTCTTCGCCTTCAAAGAATTTTTCCATTAAGGCATCATCACTTTCAGCTACAGCTTCTATGACTTGGTTGTAAACTTCTTCAACTTCTGCCATTCTTATTTCTGGAATTTCTGCTTCAGCCTTTTCATCATTGTGATAGGTGTAGGCTTTTTTATCCATGACATCTATGATGCCCTCATATTCTTCACCTTCGCCAAGCATTAGGGTTAGAGGAATGATGTTTTTACCAAATTCTATATGAAGATCACTTACAACCTTATTAAAATTAGCGTTTTCCTTATCAAGTTTGTTTACAAAAATAATGGAAGGTAAATTAATTTTTTGAGTATATTTCCAATATTTTTCTGTACCAACTTCTATGCCCTTTTCACCATCTATTACAAAGAGAGCTGATTCTGCTGCCCTTAGAGCCTGCAATACTTCACCCTCAAAGTCAAAAAATCCTGGAGAATCTATGAAATTTAATTTATAATCGTTGTATTCTATCGGAATAATTGATGTTTGTAGGGAAATATTTCTCTTTTTCTCTTGTTTTTCGTAGTCTGAAACTGTATTTCCAGATTCTACTTTTCCCTTTTTATCGATAACACCAGTTTTAAATAAAAGGGATTCAGTAAGTGAAGTTTTACCGGCTCCCGAATGCCCTACCAAGGCAAGATTCCTGATCTTAGATGTATTATAGTTTTTCATATATTGCTCCTTCTTGGACTTGTTGTTAATTTTATGTCCATTTTTATTTTTATACTATAATTATATAATAACTTCTAATAAATTTCTACCCCTTTGAGAAAATGTTTTCACTTTATTGATAAAAAAAGCCCCACAGCCTTAGAGCTACAAAAGGGATTTTAGAATTTATTTTAAAATAAATTCTTAATGGGTACACAATTTGTACTCACTAGTTCTTAAAGTACATATGAGCTTATAACCTTTGAGATACTGACTATATCAACGCTAGTTTTAAAGTCAAACGAAAGAGACCTGCCATCATTAAAGGCAAGGAAAAGCTCACTATCAATATCCAAAACACCTGCAGTTTCAACACCAAAATATTGGATCTTTGAATAAGGATAAGAAATATAAGCTCTTTTTTTGCCGGTAATTCCTTGAACATTGACGACAAGAATCCTCTTATTAGAAAAAACAACCTGATCTCTAATTGTCTCAAAGGCCGATATGATTTCCTCTCCATCAACAAAAAAATCTAAAAGCTCACTTCTTACCTTAGATGAGTCAATCTCTTTTAAGTTAAAAGTGTTAGAGTCTCCCCAAAGACCTGTGCTAATTGTTGCCATAATATCTCCTTAAATATATCTTTTAGATATATATACCCGTTTTTATCTTGCTTACTTGTATTGTATATAAATACTTATTATCTATTGCATAGAAAAAGTAGATGAGTTTGTGCTTTTCATCTACTTTGTCATCAGTCTAAGCCCGATTAGGACCTATCTTTTAAATATTTTCTTTAAATAATCCATGACTGTAAGGGATTTTCTTAATTTATCATCCGGCAGATACTTATTTATAGCCCTTAAGACTTTTTTGTTGTCTTTGGTGTTGAAGATAAAATCGCCGTTTGCCTTGGTGTGAATGGCAAATCTGGATATTTTCTTATCAAGTATTACCGATGCCGTTACTAATTTTATTTCCTTATAGGGAATTTGTATATAATCTCTTACATCTCTTTCGTTATAATATTCTATAGCCTTATTACCTATAAGGAGGTCCCCCCTGCTGAGGAGACCTCCCAATAGATTAGCCTTTATCTTAAGATCGACTTTTGAATTTTGGCTTTGAATCATCTTACATTATTCTAAAGAATTTAGCTATTACACCGATTACAAATAGGGCTAAGATTATTGTAATTGGAGAAACATTTTTCTTTAATAATTTACAAATACCTAGGGTTAGTAGAAGTGGTACTAGACCAGGTATTAGTGAGTCCAAGTTTTGTTGTAAAGTTGTGACTTTTACTGGATCTAGGGCTGTTGGTCCTATTGCTGAAAATTGTTTAAGGGCCGCTTGGATTCCTTCAGCTCCTGCTGGTAGGGCTGCCCAGTCAATGTATGAACCTGGTTGTTGTTGAACAGCTGATACATCTAGGGCAAATTTGATTGATACCCATCTTTGTACTAGGGCACCTACTATAAACATACCTAAAATTGATGCCATGGTTGTAATCCTACCAAGGACACCGCCTGAAAGGTCTTTTGTTATTTCATTACCAGCCTTATAGCCTAGCTCTTGGGTTTGCCATTCAAATATCATTCTTAGGGCATTCCAAAGAATAAAGAATAAAAGTGGACCTAAAGGAGAACCTGTTAGGGCAAGAGATGCACCAAGGGCACCTATGATTGGTCTAAAGGTAAACCAGAATACTGGATCTCCTACACCTGCAAGAGGTCCCATCATACCTACCTTAACACCGTTTATTGCCGCATCTTCGATTGGTGTACCATTAGCTCTTTCTTCTTCCATAGCTAGGGTTACACCCATTACTGGGCTTGATACGTATGGGTGGGTATTATAAAATTCTAGGTGACGCTTAAGGGCATCAGCTTGGTCTTTTTTATCTTTGTAAAGTTCTTTGATGGCAGGAATTATAGAGAAAGCCCAACCACCATTTTGCATTCTTTCATAGTTCCAAGATCCTTGTAGGAATTGGTGTCTCCACCAAACTTTAACACGAGCAGACCTTGAAAGACTTATTTTTTTCTCGTTATTTATTGTTTTATCAGTCATAGCTTCTCCTTAATAATCATTGATTATATCGCCAAGTGGGTCACCGCTTCCGGCATTACCACTTCCGCTATTAGATGTAGCTAGTTGTTTTAGGGTCATGTATACTACAGCTAGTACGCAACCTATAACACCTAGGGCAATTAGGGTTAGGTTTGGAATTGCAGCAAGTACAAAACCTAGGGCAAAGAATGGCCAGGTTTCTTTTGTACTCATCATGTTGATAACCATAGCATAACCTACAGCTGCTACCATGCCGCCGCCTACTGCCATACCACCTGTTAGCCATTCTGGCATTCTGTTAAGTTGTTCTGTTACAACTGCTGGTGGGATAAAGCATAGTGCTAGAGCTGGGACAAGGATACGAAGACCTTGCATAGCTACTGCTACCCATGAAAGGGCTTCAATCTTACCAAAGTCAGCATTTTCTGCTGCTGCATCCATACCGTGAACTAATGGAATAGCTAGGGTTCTGGCAAGCATTGTAAGGAATAAACCTGCTACTGATAGAGGAATAGCAAGGGTTATAGATGTGTTAATAGCTGTAGTTGGATCAGCTGTTCCACCTTCTAGGGCTAAAACCATGATAATAGCTGAAGCAACTGATGCCAAAGCCGCATCTGGAGCTACTGCAGCACCGATATTTGCCCAACCTAAGGCAATCATTTGAAGTGAACCGCCAAGTATAATACCTTCTCTAAGATGGCCTGTTACAAGACCTATAAGGGTACAAGCAACAAGTGGTTGGTGGAATTGGAATTGGTCCAAAATACCTTCACAACCAGCTAGGAAAGCTACTAGGCCGATTAAAATAATATTAAAAATACTCATAATTTCTCCTACATATTTAATTCGCTTTTAGCTTTTTTGATAATAGATTCGTAATTTTCTGGGCTGTCAGCTGGTACTTTTCTTACATCGTACTTAACACCCATTGACTTAATCTTCTCAAGAGTTTCAACATCGTCCTTGTCCATGGCAAGTACATTTGTAACAACGACTTTGCCCTTAGAGTGAGCCATAGATCCGATGTTTACAGTATCAAGCTTACCACCCATTTCCAAGAATTCTAAAACCTCTTGAGGTTTTTCAAATAGAAGCAAGGCACGAGTAGCCCCAAATCTTGGGTCATCTTGAATCTCTTTCATCTTCTTGATAGGGACAACGTGAGCGTGAACTCCTGGAGGAGCAGCCTCCATAATCATTTGCTTACGAAGAGCATCGTGAGCAACATTGTCAGATACAACAATAATCCTGTCAGGCCTTATAGCCTTAGTCCAGTTACTTGCAACTTGACCATGTAAAAGCCTAGTATCAATTCTTGCAACAGGTATATCGATTTCTCCTGTACCAAGAACAGTACCCTCAGGAATAGTTCCACCTACCATCTTCTTTTCAACTTCGCTATCTGTCTTAGCTTCAGCCTCAGCTGCCTTTTCAACAGGATTTAGGCTATCAGGCTTAGCCTTAACGCCCTCCTTAGCAGATGTAATGATTGTAGTTGCAATCTTATGAGCAGATTCTTCAGTAAATCTCTCGCTAAGAGCCTCTATAACCATTGGAAGGTTAAGACCTGCGACAATAGCCCACTTATCTTCGTGTCCATCAAGAACAGCAGAAGATTGGTTAAATGGGGTACCTCCCCAAAGGTCGCATAGGAACAAAACTTCATCGCAATCGAGTTTTTCGATAGCAGCTTCTAGATTTGCCCTAAAGTCATCTGGCCCCATAGAAGGCTTAAGAACAACCGCTTCAAACTTATCTTGATTTCCAAAAATCATTTGAGCAGATTCCTTAATACCCTCAGCAAAGGCCCCGTGGCTTGCTAGGATAATTCCTACCATAATAACTCCTTTCTTGTATAAAATACAAATATTTTGATTTATTAAACAGTTATAAAAACTGATTTAATCCTAAATCACCGATTCCAAAACTTAAAACCTCTAGAACCTTTTAAAATACACATAATATCTTAAATCTGTCCAATAAACCTCATGTTAATTATAACATAATTCATTTAAATTAAACAAATTTTTAACAACTAATTCTCATCAGATGGGAAAAATATGCCCGCTTCAATCCTAGCTTGATTTATAGCCTGGACAGTGGCCAAAGTCAAATCAGCAAGGTCATTTGCCTTTTTGTAATTCCTGTCTTTTATAATTTTATCAAAGTCAATCCATTCATAGTAAAGTCTAGACTTAGTCCCATCAAGTTCTAAAAGCTCATCATCCTGACCCTTAATAGAAATAACAGCTGTGTCAAAAGAATTTAAGGCATCCTTTATAGTAATAGTACCCAACTCTCCCTGGATAGTATTTAAAAATTCTGCAGAAGAATCCTTAGCCCCTATACAAACAGCCTTAAAATCTCCATAATCCATCACCATAACTCCAGAAGTATCGATAGAATTTTCAATATTTGGAAAATATTTCACATCCTCTGGCACGCCAAAAAGATTAATCACATAATCAATATTATAAACATTGAGATCCATAAGGGCCCCACCGGCATGGCCAAGACTAAAGGCAGGAGCGATTTCCCCCTTCTTAAAGGCATCATACCTAGATGAATATTGGGAATAATTAAAAGAAACAATCTTAAGCTTACCCAAATTATTAATCCTCTCCTTAACAGCAAGAGCATTTGGATTAAAACGGTTACTCATAGCTTCAAGGACGATTAGATTTTTCTTTTCAGCCTTCCTAAAAATCTTTAGGGCCTGGTTGATATCAGCAGTAAAAGGCTTCTCGCAAATAATATCCTTGCCATAATCAAGGGCCTTATCCATAACCTCATAGTGGAGATTATTAGGAAGAGCCACATATACAACCTCAACCTCATCATCAGCTAGAAGCTTCTCATAATCAGTGTAATATTTATGAATTTCATATCTTCGGCATAAATCTTTGAGTTTTTCCTCACTACGGCTAGTAGCCGCAATAGCAAGAAGATCAATACCATCTATATCATTTAAAAAAGTGAGCTGTTCCTTGACAATTTTCCCAGCCCCAATAATTCCTAATTTCATAAAAATCCTTTCATTAAGTATCGTTATATTAATACCCAAAAAAGCTAGACTTTTATACAATATAAAATTATTTTAGGGGCTTGCCCCTAAAACCCCTACTTTATTATCCAAGACAATATTATTATGAGGTTTAATTCTTCGTTATTTTATCTTTTATTAAATGATTATTATTTACTATTGAATCTCCGTCTCAAGGGGAGGCCCAAGGGACCTTCCGCA
>NZ_JBGMEF010000051.1:0-6758 GCF_046365475.1 Anaerococcus kampingae | reverse complement strand
CTTGACTTCCGATAGTTAGTCTCATCGGACGGAAACCCGTTTGCTACGCAAACTCCTTCGTGCTACCGCACTATGTTTCCGGCATAAACGCCCCAAATCAAGGGGCGTTTATGTCCCCCTTAAACCCCTCTCCGTTACACCCCCAGGCGGCCCCTAAAGCGGGGAGCATGATTAGAAGCTTGCCTTCGGCAAGCAACTCTAAGTAGACAGAACACTTCGTAAAAGTTATTCTAATCATAACTGATTTTGACATTCCGATGCCTAAAAATCTCAATCTAGCCATAATAATCTTCTATATAAACTCTACATCTCAGTAGGTACAGAATTCTTATTTGTACTCGTGCGTCAGGAGATTTTCTTAACGGCATCTCCATTTACAAAATCTCCCGACCTTGGGAGAATTATTCTGTATTCTGAAAGTATATTGATATCATAGTAGGTCTAAGCTCGTTTGCTCTCGCAAACATTGCGATAAACAGGTCTAGGGAAGATAATCTTAAGACTTATATAAATAAAATCGTCAATTATTTTAAATCGAGGAAGCGTCAAAAAATTTTGTTGAGCGTAGCGAATCTAAATTTTTAGCTGACGAGATTTAAAATAATAGATTTTGAACCAGGATGAATAGCAGTCAGGTCTAACAAAGAAGATTGCCAGAGGCAATCTTCTTTTTGCTCTCTGCAAGAGTCGCTTGTGGGGTGTAACGAAGAGGGGGTGTAAGGGGGAGGGCGATGAGGACCCATGCGAAAGGGTCCTTGGCCCTCCCCCTTTGGCGAAGTCATCAGCTTGATGACAACCATTTTATACGTGATAAAATTCCGAAGAATTAAAGTAAATAATAATATTATCTTGGATAATAAAGAAAAAGGTTATTAGGGAAACTCCCTAATAATTTTTAAGGTCTTGGACCTTATCCAACCTCTCCCATGTGAATTCTTCTTCATCTCTTCCAAAGTGTCCGTAGGCGGCTGTTTTTTTGTAGATTGGGCGTCTTAGGTCTAGGTTTGCTATTATAGCTGCTGGCCTAAAGTCGAAGTTTTCTTCTAGGATTTCTAGGAGTTTTTCGTCATCGTATTTGCCTGTGCCAAAGCTATCTACATAGATTGATAATGGCTTTGCTACTCCTATAGCGTAGGATACTCCTATTTCTAGCTTATCTGCTAGGCCTGCTGCTACCATGTTTTTGGCTGCGAATCTAGCCATATAAGCTGCTGACCTGTCTACCTTTGTTGGGTCTTTGCCTGAAAATGCTCCGCCACCTGCTTTTGAATAGCCGCCGTAGGAATCTACTATTATTTTTCTTCCTGTAAGTCCGCTATCTCCCTTTGGTCCGCCTATTACGAATTTACCTGTTGGGTTGATGTAGATTTTGGTATTTTCATCTATTAATTTTTCATCTACTACTGCTTTTATAACGTGATTTATGATATCTTCTCTTATTTTTTCTAAGGATACTTCTTCCTTATGTTGGCTTGAGATGACTATGGAGTCGATTCTTACTAGCTTATCATCATCATATTCTACTGTAACCTGGGTCTTGCCATCTGGCCTTAAATAGTCTAGGATGCCTTCTTTTCTAACTTGGGCTAGTCTTTTGGCTAGGGCTTGGGCCATAGCTACTGATACTGGAAGGTATAAGTCTGTTTCATTGTCTGCGTAGCCAAAGACCATTCCTTGGTCTCCTGCTCCTATTTGGTCAAATGGGTCAGAGCCTTCTTTATATTCGCTTGCCTTATCTACACCTTGGGCTATGTCTGCTGATTGCTCGATTAGGCTGGTGAGTACTGCCACATTTTCATAGTCAAAGCCTGTATCTCCATCTGTATAGCCAATTTCTTTTATGGTCTCTCTTACTATAGATTCTATTGGAGCATAGGCTTCTGTTGAGATTTCTCCTACTACTAGGACAAGGCCTGTGGTTGTGACTGTTTCACAAGCTACTCTTGAGTTTTTATCTTGTCTTAGGCATTCATCTAGGATTGCATCTGATATTTGATCGCAGACCTTATCTGGATGGCCTTCTGTTACTGATTCGCTGGTTATTAATTTTCTCATTCTTTCTCCTTTAGGTAAACTATTGCTCTTGATTCTATGCCTAGGCCCTTTCCTGTAAAGCCTAATTTCTCGCTAGTTGAGGCCTTTACTGATACACTTGCTAGGTCAGTTTTTAGGTGGCGAGCCAATAATTTTACTATTTCTTCTCTTTTTGGTGATATTTTTGGCATTTCACAGATTATTACTGAGTCGATGTTGCCTATTTCATAGCCCATATCTTCCATTTTTTGGACAACCCTATCTAAGAGGTCTATGGAATATATATCCTTGTAGGCTGGGTCTGTATCTGGGAAGAGGTTGCCTATATCAGGGAGGGCCAGGGCGCCAAGGATGGCATCCATTATGGCATGGGTTAGGACATCTGCATCTGAATGGCCTAAGAGGCCCTTTTCATAATCAAATTTGACTCCACCTAGGATTAGGTCCCTTCCTTCTACTAATTTGTGGACGTCATAGCCTATTCCTACTCTCATTTTGCTTCCTTTCTTAAAAATCCTTCGCCAAAGATTATATCTTCTTGGGTTGTAATTTTTATATTTTGATATTCGCCTTCTACGATTTTCACCGGTGTTTTCTTGTCAAAAAATTCGAAAAGTTGGCTGTCATCGGTGACTTTTGCTTCACTTGTCATATATTTTTCGTAGAGGGTCTTGATTTTTTCTACCTCAAAGGCTTGGGGTGTTTGGATATTATACACAAAGTCTCTATTAGGAGTGAAGTCTACCTCTCCCCTCTCATTGGCTACCTTTATGGTATCCTTGGCTTTGGTCGCAGCTATGGCGGCCTTATAATTATCCATTTCTTTTAATGTTCTTCTAAAGAGTTCTAAGCTTGCAAAAGGTCTTACCCCATCGTGGGTTAAGACCAGTTGACTTTTTTTATTTAAGGCTTTTAGGCCCTTGTATGTTGACTCTTCACGGCTTTTGCCGCCCTTTACTATCTTTATTCGCCTGTCACTTATTTTTTCTACAATGCTAGCTGCCATTTTTCTGTCTTCTTCTCTTATGACTAGGATTATCTCATCAAATTCAAATAATGAGCTAACTTTTTCTAGGGTTATTTCTAGGATTTTCTTTCCTGCTATCTCTATATATGGCTTGTTTGTGGCTAGACCCATCCTAAGTCCTGATCCTGCTGCTGTTATGATGGCTGATAGGTATTTTCCTTTATACATCCTCACTCCTTACAAATATCATCCTGCCTGCAGATGTTTGAAGGACGGATGTTACTTTGGCATTTATGACCTGATCTATGAGGCCTGCTCCATCTTCTACTACTACCATGGTTCCATCTTCTAGGTAGCCTACGCCTTGGTTTTTACCCTTGCCTTCTTTGATTACCTCTATTCGCATTAGCTCACCTGGTATTACTACTGGTTTTAGGGCATTTGCTAGGTCGTTTATATTTAGGATTGGTATACCTTGTACATTGGCTACCTTGCTTAGGTTGTAGTCATTTGTAAATACCTTGGCTCCCAAATCTAGGGCTAGTTTTAAGAGTTTGGCATCTACTTCTTTTATGTCTTCGTAGTCCTTATCTAAAACTTTTAGATTAATCTTATCTGTTTCTTGGATTTTCTTGATTATATCAAGGCCCCTGCGACCTCTTTCTCTTTTTAAGTCATCTGGGCTATCTGCTATGTGCTGGAGTTCTTCTAGGACAAATTCTGTCACTATTAGTTCACCTTCCAAGAAGTCTGTATTTATTATATCAAGGATTCTTCCATCTATTATTACAGATGTATCGAGAACCTTTGGACTTGCGGTCATATTTGCCCTGTCAAAGGCTATTTTTTCTTTTTTGTCTTTTTTATCTTCTTTTGACCTTGTCATGAAGGCTATTAGGTCATCTGCATTTCTTATAGCAAGTCTCCATCCAAGATAACCAAAACCGATATATAATAAAATAGATAATAGCACAAAAATAGAATTTCCTACTACAGGTAGGGATAGTTTGGTTAATGGGGTAGATGCTAATGCTGCTACTAAGAAACCTAGAATTATACCAAGTACGCCTATAACAAGGTTTGCTGCTGGCAATTTACTAATCTTCTTTTCTAAAATTGAAAAACTTATTGTTGCTTTGTTGGCAATCGGGTCTGCAATTAAATAAAAAATAAATGCAAATAAAGCTGATGCTAGAATATTAGCCCCTATAAATAATTTGCCGCTATTAGGGATGAACCCAAAAGCGGCGTTAACTACTTTTAAGACTACTATTCCAAGAACAGCTCCGATTAGCATGAAAACTAATCTGATTATTCTCTTCATAATATCTCCTTATAAACCGATAGACTCATCTATCATCTTTTCTGCCTCTTCTTTGTCTAGAGAACCCACCATGACTAACTCACTAGCAAGGATTCTCCTTGCCCTATTAAGAAGCTTTTTCTCAGTTGTTGAAAGTCCCTTATCATTATCCAAAATCGCAAGATTTCTAACCATCTTAGCGATTTCAAAGACATCTCCAGTCTTTAGAATATCTTGATTGTCCCTATATCTTTTGGTCCAATTAGTATTCATCTCTGTTGGCTTGTCATCTAGGATTTGTAAAACTTCTTTTCCTTCTTCCTTGGAAATAATACTTCTGATGTTCATTTCACCTATTTTCTCAGCTGGAATTGATATATCCATATCTCCAATAGGCATCTTTAGAATAAAATATTCCTTCTCCTCGCCCATAAAAGTCATCTTTTCAATGGAATCAATCACGCCAGCCCCGTGCAATGGGTAAACTATCTTATCGCCTACTTTAAACATATAACCTCCTAGGTTCTCTAGTAGTATTATACCATAAATTTAAAAATACGCTTATAGTAAGCTATCAGTATATTCCAAAAAATATTTTTATCAATCCTTAAGGCCTGTTTTTATGTTAATTCTTTTATGAATAACCTCAATGTTGGCATCTGTAGTTTTGCCACCAAAGTCGCCATCAAGCGACCAGGAGACTTCTTCATCAGTCTTTACCCTAAGGCTAGATGCCTGACGCCTAATAACAAAATCATTTGACTCATTATTTGTAAGGGCCTGGATAATCTTATTTAGGTCAATAAGGCTCTCAGGTCTTTTAACCAGGGTAATTTCAAAAAGCCCATCAGAAAGGCCAACCTCTCCATCAAAAATATCAGTAAAGCCACCCACAGAAATAGAATTAGAGGCCATAAAATGGATGAAATCACCCTTAATAAGCTCATGGTCAATTTCAATTTCTGCCTGGTAGGATTTCATAGATTGGATAGGAAGTAAATTCTTAAGTCCTTCAACAATATAGGCAGAGCGGCCCAAAATGTTTTTCATATCCTGATCAGTAGAAAAACTTATATCAGAGAGAGCTCCAAAGGCTGCCACATAGACAAAATACTTATCATCAATCTTTCCAACATCAATCCTCTTAACCTTACCCCTGACAGCAGTTCTAGTCGCCTTATCTATTTCTGGAGAAATATTAACAGACCTTGAAAAATCATTTGTAGAACCTGTAGGTATATAGGAAAAAGTCGGATCAATGTCAGCTCTAAGAGCAGCAGAAACAGCCTCATCCAAAGTCCCATCTCCACCTGATACAAGGATGTTATCAAAGTCCTTTCCATATTTTTCAACAATCTCACGACAATCTCCAGCCTTTTGGGTAGCATAAACAGTAGGAAAAATCCCCTTGCTAGATAGGTATTCAATAATAGAAGAAAGGCTATTCTGAATAGCCCTCTGGCCAGAGTTTGGATTATAAACAAATAACATTTTTTTCATAAAATCACCTTTTCTTAGGGCAAATTGCCTAAATCACCAATAATATATATTTGATTTTACTACAAAATATTGAAATTTTTAGGGGCTTCCCCTAAAAATCCCTGTTTTTATCCAAGATAATAATATTTTCTTTATTCTTTAATGAATGGTAATTATTTAGTGTTTTTCTTCGTAATTTAATCTTATAATAAATTATTTCTATTTACTATTGAATCTCCGTCTAAAGGAGGGGCGAAGGGGGCGACCGATGCCCCCTCATGCCCCTCCTTAAACCTCCCCATTTCACCCCCTCCCGGCTCCTTAAGCGGAGTGCGAAACAGGAAGATTTTTTTCAAAAATCTTCTTTATTATGGTGGATTACTTCGTATTCATCTAACCTTATTCTTACTGATTTAAAATCAAAAGTCCCCTAAAAATCACAATCTAGTCCAACTGTCATCTTTATAGTTAAATATCGTCTTAGTATTGACAAATATATTATTTGAGTATAGCTGTCAGTGTGATTTTCTTGACGGGTACTTTTTATTTTAAATCTCCCAATAGATTAGTATAGAAGTCTCGCTTCGCAATGTTTGCAAAAGCAAACGAGCCTAATAACTAATATGACGTTAATATCCTCTCAGAATACAGAATAATTCTCCAAAGGTCAGGAGATTTTGTAAATGGAGATGTCGTTAAGAAAATCTCCTGACGCACGAGTACAAATAAAGATTCTATAACTACTAAGATGTAGAGTAGATACAATACAAAAATTTGGGCTAGATTGAGATTTTTAGGCATCGGAATGTCAAAATCAGTAAGGATAGGGATAGCTAATACAAAGGGTTCTGTATACAAAGAGTGGCTTGCCACAGGCAAGCTTCTAATCATGCTCCCCGCTTTAGGGGCCGCTTGTGGGGTGTAACGGGGAGGGGTTTAAGGGGAGGCCGATGAGACTAACTATCGGAAGTCAAG
>NZ_JBGMEF010000050.1:0-3117 GCF_046365475.1 Anaerococcus kampingae | reverse complement strand
AAACAATATTTCCAGTCAAGATATAAAGTATTAGTATCCATTAGCTTAATACATTACTGCACTTACACCTTGGACCTATCAAACGTATTTTCTTTACGTACTCTGAGAAATCTTATCTTGAGGTCTGTTTCGTACTTAGATGCTTTCAGTACTTATCGATTCCATACGTAGCTACCCAGCTATGCTCCTGGCGGAACAACTGGTAGACCATTGGTATGTCCATCCCGGTCCTCTCGTACTAGGGACAGATCCTCTCAAATTTCTTACGCCCACGCTGGATAGGGACCGAACTGTCTCACGACGTTCTGAACCCAGCTCGCGTGCCTCTTTAATGGGCGAACAGCCCAACCCTTGGGACCTACTTCAGCCCCAGGATGAGACGAGCCGACATCGAGGTGCCAAACCTCCCCGTCGATGTGGACTCTTGGGGGAGATAAGCCTGTTATCCCCGGGGTAGCTTTTATCCGTTGAGCGATGGCCCTTCCATGCGGTACCACCGGATCACTAAGTCCGTATTTCTACTCTGCGCAACTTGTAGGTTTTGCAGTTAAGCTCGCTTATGCCTTTGTACTCTTCGAATGGTTTCCGTCCATTCTGAGCGAACCTTTGAACGCCTCCGTTACTTTTTAGGAGGCGACCGCCCCAGTCAAACTGCCCAACTGACAATGTCCGATACCCTGATTCAAGGGTTATCGTTAGAACTTTAATATTAGAAGGTTGGTATCCCAAGGGTGACTCCTCACACACTGGCGTGCATGTATCACAGTCTCCCAACTATCCTGTACATCTAATCTCAAAGTCCAATATCAGCCTACAGTAAAGCTCCACGGGGTCTTTCCGTCCTAGCGTGGGTAAGTCGCATCTTCACGACTACTACAATTTCACCGGATCCTTTGTTGAGACAGTGCCCAAATCGTTACACCTTTCGTGCGGGTCGGAACTTACCCGACAAGGAATTTCGCTACCTTAGGACCGTTATAGTTACGGCCGCCGTTTACTGGGGCTTAAGTTCGAGCCTTCGCTTGCGCTAAGCCTTCGCCTTAACCTTCCAGCACCGGGCAGGTGTCAGCTCCTATACTTCATCTTACGATTTTGCAGAAACTTGTGTTTTTGGTAAACAGTCGCTTGGGCCTGGTTTCTGTGGCCATATCGCTATGGCTCCCCTTCTCCCGAAGTTACGGGGACATTTTGCCGAGTTCCTTAACAAAGGTTCTTCCGCGCGTCTTGGTATTCTCTACCTCCCTACCTGTGTCGGTTTCGGGTACGGGCGCTTTGGTCTGGATAGTGACTTTTCTTGGCAATTTGAAATCGGCTACTTCTCTACTCATGTTTTCGATACCCATCACAGCCTGATTTTAACAATGTGCGGATTTGCCTACACATTAATCTCACTGCTTGGACTGACTTCCATCTGTCAGCTTAGCTTATCCTCTTGCGTCATCACTTCTCTCTTAACGACTTTAAGCGGTACAGGAATCTAAACCTGTTGTCCATCGCCTACGCCTTTCGGCCTTGGCTTAGGTCCCGACTTACCCTGAGGGGACGAGCCTTGCTCAGGAATCCTTAGGGTTTCGACGGGAGAGATTCTCACTCTCCTTCTCGCTACTCATGCCAGCATTCTCACTTGTATTAAGTCCACCTTTGCTTTCGCTTCTGCTTCTTCCCTAATACAACGCTCCTCTACCACTGATAGAGGTATTAAGTATGCTTGTAAGATAGATTTTACTTGACGTTTAATATTTACAGTTACCAGTTAATTTATTGTAGTTTGACTTACGCTTAGGTTTTTAGACCTACCGTTTATCCTTTTTAGGATTTTGGGTGATTTTTGAATCTTTTCTGATTTTTCTTAGTGAGCGTATGTTAGTTTTGATTTTCTACTCTTTTGTTAACTCTGTTATCTTTAATATTTCCATTCAAGTTTAATTATATACCTTACTTGTATACTTAATTCCTCTATCAATCCGAAGCTTCGGTACTGGATTTGAGCCCCGTTCATTTTCGGCGCAACCCCACTTGACCAGTGAGCTATTACGCATTCTTTAAATGCATGGCTGCTTCTAAGCCAACGTCCTGGTTGTCTTAGTAGGATCACATCCTTTTCCACTTAATCCAGATTTTGGGACCTTAGCTGTCGGTCTGGGCTGTTTCCCTTTCGACTTAGAAGCTTATCCCTCTAAGTCTGACTCCTTGACTTGATTTTTTGGCATTCGGAGTTTGATAGGTTTTGGTACGGTAAACCGCCCTAGACCATTCAGTGCTCTACCTCCTTAAATCTTTCGTCAAAGGCTAGCCCTAAAGCTATTTCGAGGAGAACCAGCTATATCCGAGTTCGTTTGGCTTTTCACCCCTAACCACAACTCATCCGATACGTTTTAAACCGTACCCGGTTCGAGCCTCCAGTGAATTTTACTTCACCTTCACTCTGGTCATGGATAGATCACCCGGTTTCGGGTCTATTCTATTCTACTTTTCGCCCTATTCAGACTCGCTTTCGCTTCGACTTCTGATCTTAAATCATTAATCTTGCAGCTTAGAATAACTCGCTGGCCCATTCTACAAAAGGTACGACATCACGCTATATGCGCTCTGTCTGCTTGTAGGCGCTAGGTTTCAGGTTCTATTTCACTCCCCTTTCGGGGTTCTTTTCACCTTTCCCTCACGGTACTTGTTCACTATCGGTCACATGTTAGTATTTAGCCTTAGGGGATGGGCCCCCTATCTTCACAACGGATTCCTCGTGTCCGGTGCTACTTTCCATCTGTCCATATTTAACTGTCGCGTACAAGACTATCACTTTCTTTGGTTCATCTTCCCAAATGATTCTGCTAATTAAATATGATCCTTAATGAGTTAGGCTCTTTTCTTTTCGCTCGCCGCTACTAGGAAAATCGAGTTTTCTTTCTTTTCCTCCTGTTACTTAGATGTTTCAGTTCACAGGGTCTTGCTTCATTAAGCTATGTATTCACTTAATGATGACTGTGTCTTCCACAGCCGGGTTTCCCCATTCGGAGACCTAGGGGTCAATGCTTTTTGTGAGCTTACCCTAGTTTTCGTTCACTTACGTCCTTCCTCGCCTTCATGTGCCAAGGCATCCACCTTGCGCCCTTTCTTTCT
>NZ_JBGMEF010000005.1:0-18488 GCF_046365475.1 Anaerococcus kampingae | reverse complement strand
TAGATTTAACTATTCTGCAACATCACCATTTTACCCTCTGCAAGAGTCGCTTGCGGGGTGTAACGAAGTGGGGGTGTAAGGGGGAGGGCAATGAGGACCCATGCGAAAGGGTCCTTGGCCCTCCCCCTTTGGCGAAGTCATCAGCTTAATGACAATAATTTATTATGATAAAAAATTACAAAGAATTAAAGTAAATATTAATATTATCTTGGATAATAGACCAACCATCTTGGATAATAAAACAGGGATTTTTAGGAGAAGCCCCTAGAATACTTTATCTTGGATAAAAATGGTATAATTATCTTAAAAGCAAAAAGTAAAGGATATATAATGAATAAAAATTACGAATTAATTAAAAGTGAAGGCTTTGATAAGTTAGGAATCACTGCCTTTTACTACAAACATATAAAAACTGGGGCAAGGGTTGTCTTTGCCAAGTCGTCCGATGCTAACAAGACTTTTGGGATTGGTTTTAAGACTCCTCCTACAGATTCTAAGGGCATGGCCCACATTATGGAACATTCTGTTCTTAATGGGTCTAAGAAATATAGGACTAAAGATCCCTTTATGGATATGGCTTCTTCTAGCCTGCAGACCTTCCTAAATGCTATGACCTATCCTGACAAGACTGTTTTTCCTGTTTCTAGTGAAAATGACAAGGACTTTAGAAACCTAGTCGATGTCTATACAGATGCGGTTTTTGCACCCCTTGTCCTTGAAAAAAAGGAAATCCTTGACCAAGAGGGTTGGCATTTTGACCTCGATAACAATGATAAGGTCGTCGGTGTATCTGGTGTAGTTTATAATGAAATGAAGGGAGCCCTCTCTGATCCAGAAAGCCTCATAGGCAATGAAATAAATTCTTACCTATATAAAAATAGTCCTTATGAATACGAATCAGGTGGAAATCCTGCTGATATCAAGGATTTGACCTTTGATGACTTTGTAGAATTTTACAAAACCCACTACCACCCATCAAATGCCTATATCTATTATTATGGAAATATAGATGACATCGATGCCTATCTTACAAGGCTTGATGAGGAATATTTAAGCCACTATGACTATAATGATATAGACCTTGCCATAGAAGTTGTGGAAAATCATTATGAAGCTCCAATCGAGGGGACTTATCCATCTGCAAGGGAAAATGAAAACGAAGACTACCTATCCTATGCCATGCTCACCCACTCAAGCCTAGATATAAAGGAAACACTCACAGCAGCTGTTCTTGTCAATGCCCTTTTTAATATGGATTCATCAAAGATTAGGCTAGAAGTCCAAGAAAAATTATCACCAGAATATTTCTATGCAAGAAATACCTACGGCAACCGCGCTGGCCTTATCATCCAAGCTCAAAAGGCTGATGGGGATAAGCTAGATGATTTTGTAAAAATAATTGAAGATGGCCTTAAAGAAGCAAGCCAGGGCATAAATAAGGAAGCCCTAAAATCTGCCTTTTCTCTCTTTGAATTTGGTCAATTGGAAAACCTAAATTCTGTAAATGCAGGCCTTACTTATTACCTATCCATGTCCTTTGACGCAGATCCTTTCGAAGTATTCAAAATCGTTGACTATCTAAAGGAATTAAGGGAATTAATAGATACAGATTATTATGAAAATTTCATCAAAGATTTCTATATAAATAATCCTACAAGGCTAATTCACCTTTCAAAGCCAAGCATGGACTACAACAAAAAGAAAGACGCCGAATTTAAAGATTTTCTTGCTAGGGTCAATAGAGAGATGTCTGATGAAAAATTAGAAGAGATAAAGGCATCTCTTAAGGATCTTGAGACCTACCAAAATAGGGAAAATACCGAGGAAGAAAAGGCCACAATTCCAGTCCTTGACCTAAGAGATGTGCCAACAGCAACTGTAAAAGTAAAAAGACTCGTTGAAGAAGAAAAATTCCAATATGTTTTCAACGATCTAAATACAGCAGGCCTCATCTATACAGAGCTTTATTTTGATATCAATCACCTAAGCCTGGAGGACTTAAAATTTGCCCAAATTTTTGCAGAGCTTGCTGCATCAATAGATACAAAAAATATATCCTATACAGAAATTGACGATATAATCTGGCAAAAACTTGGTTCTATCAACTTTTCAATAACAAACTTTAGACAAGGGCCAGAAAAAATTGATAGGAACTTTAAAGTTGGATTTAAGACCCTAAGGGCCTATGCAAAAGATGCCATGAATCTCGTAAATGACTTTGCCTTTAATTCTATTTTTGACAATAAGGCGAGAATCCTTGAGCTTTTAAGGATTAGAAAGTCAATTTTCGAATCAAGAATGTATGATTCAGGCCACATGATAGCCATAAATAGGAATAATTCACACCTAGATAAGGCTGCCTTCATCCAGGAAAATATAACAGGTCTAGCCTATTATGACTTTATAAAAGATGTCATCAAGCTTTGTGAAAATGATTTTGAAAGCCTCAGAGAAAAACTAGAGAAAATTAGCAAGGAAATCTTTACAAAGAGTCTTTCAATTAATATTGCGGCAACTAAAGAAGATTACCTAATAATGAAGAATGCAATCAATGATAATCTAGTAAATCTTAAGGATAAGCCAGAAGATGTAGAAATTGACTTTTCGCCAAAGCCTGTAAAAGAGGCCATCGCATCAGATGCCAATGTAAATTACGTATCAAAATCAGCAAAGCTTGATGCTAAAAGCTTTAAAGGCTCTTACATGCTAGCAAGCTCTATAATTTCAAATCCTTACCTATATTCCCTAATCAGAGCCAAGGGCGGTGCCTACGGGGCAGGAATGACCATAACAAGGGCCCTAAACCTTGCAACTTACTCCTACAGGGACCCAAATATAGAAAAAACCCTAGAAGCCTATGACCAGATTCCAGAAATCGCTTCAAGTCTTGAAATGAGTCAGAGAGATTTTGACAACCAAAAAATCTCATCCATGGGCTCTATCCTAAGACCTAGGTCACCAAAACAAATGGCAGATAGCGATTATTCCTACTTTAGGATCAAAAACGCAAAAAAAGAAGATGAAATCCTTGCTGAAATTAAGACCACAAAAATCGAAGACATAAAAGCTATGGCAGATGATTTCAAAAAGGCCATGAACCTTAATAATATAACAGTTTTTGGCTCTAGAGAAGATATATTTGCCATCGAAGACAAGTTTGATAAAGTTATAGACCTAAAAGATTGATATATTGAATTTTTCAAAAAATAATCTTAAATATATTAAATTCTATTTAAATTATATTGAGCTAGCGTATAATGATTATAGAAAATGAAAGTGAGAGAAAAATGGCAAAGAAAAATAATAACTTTAGATTTGACCTAGACGATTTAGATTTCGACCTAGATAATATAGACTTTGCCTCAATCGGGCAAAAAATTAAAAATTCAGTAACATCAGCCATAAATGGCTTTAGCAGAGGATTTTCTACAAATCTACCAGCCATAAGAGACCCAAATGTGTGCGAGCAAAAAAATCCAATTGGTCCAGGAAGGATTAATGGCCTTAAATTCTTTGCAGTCCTTATTGGCATTACCTGCATTAGCATAGGTCTAGATGAATTACTTTATATGGGCTTAGCGAATTTTATATTTAAATCATTACTAATTGCTGTAGGGATAGGAGTACCTATCTACATGTGGCAAATAGCCAATAACAACAAACGCCTAGCCATAAACTATTCTAGATTTAAAAGGGAGCTTGGGACAAACACTATTATTTCAATAAAAGACTTGGCAAGTGCGGTAAGCCAGAGTGAAAAACAGACAATCAATGATTTGCTATATTTTATGAAGCAAAACTACTTCAAACAAGCAAGAATTGTTGAAAATGATTCAATTTTCATTCTTGATATACCAACCTTCAAGCTCTACAAGGAAAAGATAGCAGGCCTTCCTTACTATAAGAGGGAAGAAATTACAGATGATGTGTCAGTTGAAGATATAAACAAGGACCAGGCAGAAAATATAATCACAAACTCAGACCAAATCCTTGAAAAGATGAACAAAGCCGGATCAAATATAAGGTCAGAATCCTTTAAGGCCAAGCTTTCTGTTCTTTTCACAAATATAGCTGACATCTTAAACATAGTCAAAAAATATCCACAAAAGGCAAGTAGCCTTACAAAATTTAACGACTATTACATGCCAACCTCCCTCAAACTAATCGAATCATTCGAAGAATTTGAGCTGATGAATACAGATGATATAAAGATTAGAAAGGCCATGGCAGAGATTGAAAATTCAATCAAAACCATTGCCGAAGCCTTTGACAACATCAAGGTAGACCTTCTAAGCGACAGGGCCATGGATGTAAAAACAGACATAGACACCATAGAGCTAATCCTAAACCAGGAAGGCCTACTAGAAAATGATTGGAGTGAAAAATGAGTGACATCAAATTAAGCCTAGATGGTTTAGAAGAAAATGACCCAAAGCTAGAAGCAATCACAAATGATAGCCCAGACTTGATTGAAAATAAAATCACATTTTCAGAAGCAGAAGAAAAGATGATAGATGAGTTTTCTAAAAAAATTGACCTAGAAAATACAAATATCATCTTGCAATACGGTTCTGGAGCCCAAAAGAAAATCTCAAACTTCTCCGAAAAAACCCTAAACACAGTTAGAAACAAAGACCTGGGAGAAATCGGAGGCCTGCTTGATAAGGTAGTTGTTGATATCAGACACATGGAAGATGATGAACCATCTGGCCCACTTGGCTTTTTCAAAAAAGCCACCAACAAGCTAGAAGACCTCAAAGTCCGCTACCAATCAGCCGAAAAAAACATAAATGACGTAGCAAAGGTCCTAGAAAATCATCAGATAACCCTTATGAAGGATATATCAATGCTAGATCAGATGTATGATTTAAATGAAGACTACTACAAGGAAATCTCCATGTACATTGAGGCAGGAAATAGAAAGCTAGCCGACCTTTACAAAAACGACATCCCAGCCCTAGAGCTCAAGGCTCAGGCAAGTAACCTCCCACTAGATGCCCAAAAGGTAAACGACCTAAAGGCCCAGGCCAACCGCTTTGAGAAAAAGCTCCACGACCTTGATCTAACAAGGATGGTATCAATCCAGATGGCTCCACAAATAAGGATGGTCCAATCATCAAACTCCATAATGGCAGAAAAAATCCAAACAACAATTGTAAACACCATCCCATTATGGAAAAACCAAATGGTCCTAGCCCTAGGTATGAACCACACCGACCAAGCTATAAGAACCCAACAAAGAGTAACCGACCTGACCAATGAGCTATTAAGGAAAAACGCAGATACCCTAAAACAAAACACCATAAAAACCGCCAAGGCAACAGAACGTGGTATAATAGACCTAGAAACAATAAAACATACAAACGAAGCCCTAATAACAACCATAGAAGAAGTAAGAAACATCCAAATAGAAGGCAAGAAAAATAGAGAACAAGCCAAGGCCGAAATAGCAAACCTAGAAGCCGAACTAAAAAGAAACTTGACACAAAGAAACTAAGGTATAATTTATAAAAGTAAGCTTATCGGTTAAAGAAAATCTATTGAAATAACTATCCTCATTACTCAAGAAGCTTGCCGAAGGCAAGCAACCTTATTCGCCCTCCGCTAAGGAGCCGGATGTGGGGTGTAACGGGGAGGGGGTTTAAGGGGGAGCCCAATGAGGGACCATCCGGAAGGTCCCTTGGGGCTCCCCCTTGAACGAAGAGAATCGATAAATAGATACTGTTCATCATGATATAAACAATTAAGATGAAAATAATTTATTTTGAATAAGGGGGACTAATAATGCACGAATTTAAACCAGGCGAAAAAATCGAATTCAAATTTGATTGCCAAATGTTAATAGCAAGAACAGACAAAGACCTAGACGAAGATGAAATCTTTGACTATATTTCAGAAAACCTAGAGGGTGATTCCCTACTTGCAGTTGGGGATGAAGACTTAATAAAAATCCACTTCCACTCCAATAAACCATGGGAAGTCCTAGAATACGCAGCAAGCCTAGGCGATATCCATGATATTGTCGTTGAGAATATGCAAAGACAAGCTGACGGCTTGCAAGGATAAAAATAAACCCAGTTATTAAGCAAAACTTAATAACTGGGTTTATTTTATATTTCAACATTTATTCGATGTATTTTCCATTATCCATAATAAAAGGTGGAGCCGCTTCTGGATCTATGAAGTCCTTAAACTTATCCTGCAAATACTTATAACAAGCATCCTTTGTAGGGAATTTTATGGCCTGATAAGGTTCCTCAAAGGAGATTTTTTCTACAAAAAGATATCCCCCATCTATTTCAGTCAAAACTCCTATATGGCCGATAAAAAGCTTATCTCCGTCTAATTTGTCATGGATCATGACAGATACTAGGTCAAATTTTTCTGGATAGGTCCAGTTCTGATAATATTTTTCGGCAATCTTGCCCTGGACAGCTGGGTCTTTGGATGATTCTGTCGGAATGCTTGTAAAAAACTCCTTAAATTTAAAAGTTTCATCATCATTAAAGATTTTTCCCTTTTTTATCATATCGAGGTCTGTAAAAAGCATGGAATCATCGATTTCTGTTTGATTTTTATTAGTAAGCTCATCTCCACTAAGCAAGAAAGCATTTATCCTACAATTAGTATCTACTAAATCTTTTCCATCCCTCTTCTCGATAATTTTACCAGTGTCATAGGTCTTATTTATATCCTTGATAAAACCATCAACAAGCAAGTCATTACCAACAGCCTCATTATAGTCCTTAACAAGCTTCATAAAGCTATTTACCCTATCAGGATTAATTTTGTCCTTAAGAGTATTTTTTACAAATTTTTGGCTATCTTCATCAGCCATATTGCTAAGACTTGGCTCTACTATCTGATTTTGAATTTCTTTTCCTTCTTCTAGGCCTTTATCCTTTTGGCTACATGCTCCTAAAATTAAAGTCATGGCAAGGATTGCTAATATTTTTTTCATTCATTCTCCTATTTTATAAATATCTTATATTATACCAGAAATAATTTCCAGTTTTTATTTTTATTTGCAAGAAACTTTTTACATATTAAAGCAATATGATATAATTATCTTAACAAGAAGAAAGGACATGAACATGAAAAAAATTCTATTAAGTCTTTTAACCCTGACCCTAATGCTTAGTGCTTGTAATAACAAGGGTAGTGTTAAGAAGGAAAATAGCAAAAGTGATATTGAAGCAAATTATGAAACAGATAGCAGTGTAGATTCCGCTGAGTCTGATGATGAAGATGGCCTAAGTCTTGGCGAACAAAAAAGAATTATCCTAGATAGAGTAGAAGTAAAAGACCAAAAGGCTAAAAAATTTAAGGCAAAACAAACAGATGATATCTTTAAAGAACTTGCTGGCAAAGAATTTTCAAACTATCCTGCTAGCGGATCTGAAAGAATTTATTTCCGAGAAAATGGAAATGTAGATGGAGCAGCCCTTTATGGCAATGGCAATATGTTCTCATCTACCCTATATAAGGCCAAATTTGACCTAGTCAAAAAAATTGATGACCTAACTTATGAAATAAAACTAACTAGCCTAGACTACCAAAATCCAGTAGACAAGGAAGAAAAAATCAACAAGAATGGTTATGAATATATCCACAACTTCGTAAGGTCTCCATATTTTGATAAAAAAATAGGGCAGACTTTTAAAATCTATTTGCCTAAAACAAAGGTGAGTTCCTTAAAAGATAGGGACATAATGTCCATCGAAGGTACAGATAACCACATAGCAAATGGCCAAATCAATGTTTTTGCCCTAGCGGGTAAGGATAAAAACTCTAACAATGAAGACTTTGTAATAATGTCAGAATTAGTAGATAAGAAGATGAAAAGCGCCAAAAAAGATGACAAAAATTACCTTGCTTACTTTGAAGCAGAATGGAAAAGATTCATAGATAAGGTAGCTAAAGAGAAGGATGAAAATCCTGAAGATAAAACTAATCCTGATGATGAAAATTTTGATATCCTAGCTAAAATGATTCTAGATTCCTATGAAATGGATACAAAATCTGGCAAGGACATTATAAACCTAGATAAGGCTCAAAAATTCTTAAAAGAAAATGCTGGAATCTTTGCCGATATGAAATATGCTGAGAAATATAAAGATAGATTCAAAGATATAGGCATAAGCGGCCTAGATTTAAAAGCAGACAAAGACCAACCTATCATAAAAATCAGAGGATCCTATGTCGATGAAGCTGAAATAGAGCCAGAAAATGGCAAATTTGGCCTATGGGATAACTACCTAAGAGCAAGGCTAAATTCAGGAGAAGATATAATAATCAAGCTCAAACTCCTAGGAAATAGGCTTAATTATACCTATGATGCATCTGATGGATCTAAGGTAGTAAATGTTTGGGCCCTACCACTAGGCGTCTATAAAACAACAGATGACAATGGCAAAGAAATAAGAGTATTTGAATTTGTAAGTGGTAAAGGCGTTCAAGATCAAGCTTATAAACTATTTGGAGATGACTACAATAAATAAGATAACAAAAGCCGGCAAAATAGCCGGCTTACTTTTTTAAGGCTTAGGCTCCTTAAGTAGGGCCTCAGCCTTTTTATATTCTGGAAAAAAGCTTTCAACCAGAGCATAAAAGCTCTTGCTGTGGTTAGGTTCAAGCAAATGACAAAGCTCATGGACAAGGACATAAGTTAAGCAGATGGGATCATACTTAGCAAGGTTTGTATTAAGCCAAACTCGTTTCTTAGAAGTATTGCAAGACCCCCAACGAGTCTTCATCTTTCTGAGCCTGTATTCATTAGCTTTTAAGCCTGTCAATTCTTCAACTTCCTTAATAGCATCATCTTTCTTAGTTTTTAAAGATTTTCTATAAAAATCATCAAGGAGCTCATCTTTTAAATCCCCACTTAAGTCCCCCTTATAAAAAAATATTATCTTTGAATCACAAATCTTAAAAGCATTTTTACTATCTTTAATAAATTCAAGCTTATAGGCCCTGCCCCAAAGATAAATAAGACCCTCATCCCTGGTATTCCTAGCCTTAGCAAACTTAGCTTGATTTTTAATAATCCAATCTTTCCTAGCAGATACAAAAGCCTCAAGGTCCTTATTACTGACGTGGGAAGGAGCGGAAAGAACAAGATCTCCAAAAGGCGGAGTAACCTTTAAAATTATATTTTTTTGATTTTTTCTCTTTCTTAGAGAAAGAGAGAAAGAAGCTATTGTCCTTTGGGTTTTCATAAAAAATTCCTTTTTTCCTATCCTAGATAGGAGTATTTTTTTCTTTATTATCCAAGATAATAACTTTTTGCTTTACTATCCAAGATAATAGCATTATAAAGTTGTTCTCTTCGTAACTTAATCCCATTATGAATTATTTATATTTACAATTGAATCTCCGTAATAAGGGGAGGCCCAAGGGACCTTCCGCATGGTCCCTCATCGGACGGAAACCCGTTTGCTACGCAAACTCCTTAGTGCTACCGCACTACATTTCCGGCATAAACGCCCCAAATCAAGGGGCGTTTATGTCCCCCTTGCACCCCCTCTCCGTTACACCCCCAGGCGGCTCCTTAGCGGAGTGCGGACAGTGAAGATTGCCTAACGGCAATCATCTATATGTAGACGGACCCCCTTGTTCTAGCTATCCTTATTCTTACTGATTTTGACATTCCGAAGCCTAAAAATCTCAATCTAGCCCAAATGTTTCTTTAATACATGCTCTACATCTCAGTAGCTACAGAACTATTATTTGTACTCGTGCGTCAGGAGATTTTCTTAACGGCATCTACATTTACAAAATCTTCTGACTTTTGGAGAATTATTCTGTATTCTGAGAGAATATTGATATCAAAGCAGGTCTTAGGCTCGTTTTCCTTTGGCAAAAATTACAATAGAGGAACTAAGTAAGAAGATACTAAGACTTACAGAATTAAAATCGTTAATTATTTTAAATCGAGGAAGCGTCCAAAAATTTTGTTGAGAGAAGCGAATCTAAATTTTTAGCTGACAAGATTTGAAATAATAGATTTTGGACCAGAATGAATAGCAGTCAGGTCTAATAAAGAAGATTGCCAGAGGCAATCTTCAGTTTGCCCTCTGCAAGAGTCGCTTGCGGGGTGTAACGAAGTGGGGGTGTAAGGGGGAGGGCGATGAGGACCCATGCGAAAGGGTCCTTGGCCCTCCCCCTTTGGCGAAGTCATCAGTTTAATGACAACAATTTATTATGCGATGACAGTACGAAGAATCAAATTTCATAATAATATTATCTTGGATAAAAAATCCCCAATAAGGGGGTCCTTTAGGGGGAAGCCCCCTAAAATACTTTATCTTGGATAAAAAGGATTAAAGAATCTTCCTCCATTCACAAAAAACAATCCAACTCCCATCCCCACTATTAAAATCACTCCTATTATTACAAAGATGTCTGCTTTTTTAAAGGGCTTTGCCCTGTACCAGGTTCTTTCTTTGTTTTTGCCAAAACGTCTTAGCTCCATGGCTTGGGAGATGGTTTCTATTCTCTCTAGGCTGTCAAATATTAATGGCAATACTATGTTTGAGCTTGCCTTTACTCTTTTTACAAAGCTTGCCTTCCCACTCATTTCTATGCCTCTGGCCTGGCTCGCACTTCTTATGTCATAGTAGGAAGCTTGAATATCTGGTATATATCTTAGGGCTAGGGCTACTGCGTAGGAGATTTTGTAGGATAGGCCTATCCTATTTAAGCTTGATGAAAACTCACTTGGATCTGTTGTTAGGATAAAAATTATGGCAAGGGGTATGGTTGAAAAATATTTTAAGCCTACATTTAGTTCGTAAAATAATTGCTCCGCTGTTAGACTATACCTGCCAAAACCTTCCCAAAGGACAGTCCTTGTCCCATAAAGTTTGACCCCATATTCTGGCTCGAAGATATAGATAGCTAGAAGGTTTATTATTGAAAAGACCGCCACTATTTTTACCAAAAATGATATCTCTTCCCATTTGATTTTTGCTACTTTCATGGTTATCAGGGATAGGACCATGACAAAGATTAGAAATCTGGTGTCAAAAGATGTCATTACTATTATTGACAAGAGGATGAAGGCTATTAACTTGCTTGCCCCTGATAGGTCGTGGACTAGAGTGTCTTTTTTGATATAACCTAGGGTATTATTCATCTTTCCCTCCTCTTTCATATGCAATAAAACTTTCAATGAAGTCTTTTGGGTCTATTCCTTCTAATTTTTGGCCCAGTTTATAAAGAGATGTCTCCGCAAGGTGTGCCCTAGCTATTAGGTCTTTCTCAGAAAATAAATCTGCTGGATTGGTGTCAGCTAAGATTTTTTTACCTTCTATAACTATGACCCTATCTGTATATTCCTGGATTAGGTGCATGTCATGGCTTATCATAAGTATACTTAATCCGTACTTATCCCTTAAATCTTTGATAAAATCCATCATCTGCCTGTAGTGGCCTAGGTCTTGGCCTGCTGTTGGTTCATCTAAGATTATGACTTCTGGGTCTAGGACTAGAATCGAAGCTATAGTCACCCTTCTTTTTTGACCATAGGAAAGGGCTGATATTGGCCAATTTCTAAATGGATAGAGGCCACAAATCTTTAGGGTCTCTTCTACTTTTTCCCTTATTAGATCTTCGTCAATATTTCTTATCCTTAGACCAAAGGCGACTTCATCATAGATCATGGTTTTAGATATCATGGCATTTGGATTTTGCAATACAAAGCCAATCTTTTCTGCAATTTCTTTTATAGAAAGGCTACTTGTATCCTCGCCTTTGATGTAGATTTTGCCTTTATTTGGCCTTAGAAAGCCTGCCATTAGCTTGGCTAAGGTTGATTTACCGGCGCCATTTGGCCCTACAATCGAGGTAAGCTCTCCTTTTTTGATTTCTAAATTTATATTTTCTAGAATTAAGTCCTTGTCATAGGCAAAGGATAAATCTTCAATTTTTATTAGTTCTTCATTGGAATTTTCCTTGGCCTCTTCTTTGATATTTGTTGACCAAGTCTTTAGCTTATCCAGGTCACAATCCTTTATATTTACCTGGTCAATGTCTCCTAGCTTGTCATAGGCTTTTATGCCGCATCCCGCATAGGCTAGGGCATCTAGGTAGAGGGGCTTTCTGATTGTGATTTTATCTAGGATATCTGATTTTAAAAGATCAGTAGGAGATAGGTCTGCTAATATTTTTCCCCCATCTACCGCTATTATCCTGTCTGGATTAAGGAGAAGGGCCTCTTCTAGCCTGTGTTCTATGACTATGACTGTAACTTTGAGTCTTTCTGCCAAGTCCCTTACAAGCTTCATTGTTGCCCTACCACTTTTTGGGTCTAGGTTTGCCAAAGGCTCATCTAAAAGCAGGATTGGCACTTGGCTTATCAAAACCCCACCTATTGATACAGTCTGCTTTTGTCCACCCGATAAATCGCTTGGTTTTCTGTCTAAGAGCTTTGTAATCTTTAGCTCATCAGCCCATTTTTCTACAAGTTCTTTCATCTTTTCCTGGTCCACCTTATCATTTTCAAGACAAAAGGCCATATCTTCTGCCACAGTAAGGCCTACAAATTGACCGTCTGTATCTTGGAGGACTGTTCCTGTCGATAAGGAGAGGTCAAAGATTGATGAATCCTTGATGTTTTTTCCATCAACAAAGACCTCCCCCTCTATATCTCCGGGGAAGGTATTTGGTATTTGGCCATTTAGGCTCTTAGCAAGGGTCGACTTGCCAGAGCCTGATGGGCCTACTATTACAATTTTTTCACCCTTTTTGATTTCTAAATTGATATCTATAAGGGAGGGCTCAGCCTGTGCTCTGTATTTAAAAGAGTAATTATTAAATTTTACTAAGGACTGGCTCTTATCTGTCATATTAGTCTCTACTTAATGAATTGTCTGCTGTTTGGGTCTTAGCATAAGCTGCAATTAAGATTGTTCCCAAAATTCCTACTGCAAGGCTGTTAAGGCCTGCTGATACAAAACCTTGAGCAAATACCTTATTGGCTGGCTCTGAATAAATTAGGATGTCTAAAACTGGCGCAACTAGGCCCCAAGAGATGACATTGGTTATGATTTGTCCGATGTTAAATTTGATTATATCTTTTTTCTCAAATTTACCCTTGCTTAGATCAAGATTTTTTCCAACTAGGCCAAATCCTGCTCCTGTTACCCCGCTTGTGATAACCCATGACCACCATAGGCCGTAAGTTAATAGGTCCTTGATAGCATGGCCTATAAGTCCAATTAGGCATCCAACAACCGGTCCAAAAAGCACGCTCATTAGAGCTAGGAATGGGTAGGTTGTTTCTACTGATGTATTTGGAATGAAACCTACTGGTATTGATAAAAATCTACCTAGAATAAAAAACACTGCAGCACCAATGCCTATAGCAACTATGCTTGTAATTGAATTATTTTTTTTCATTATATCTCCTTTTTGATAAATATGGTCCAATCTGCACCTGTCCCTATCTGGTAGGTGTCAGAAAATGATGCTTGGTTGATGGCTATACCTAAATTTATTAGGGAATTGATATAGGCTATAGTCTCCCCAAGTCCAACGTCTGCGAAAGAATGGCCAAAGGTCATTTGATTTTCATATTTTTTGATATTTTTATAGAAAATTGTAACCTTAATAGCATCACCCTGCTTGATATCCGCCTTCTTTAATAAGTCTAGCGGAATATTTGTCCATAAAGATCCAAATCTAATATCTAGGATATCGATAGTTCCCTCTATTACTCCATCTTTAAATACAGCATCCTTGATAGGTGAATATACCAATTCATCAAGGCTAATTTCTTTTAGAAAATGATAATAACCCTCATCACTTGCAAGCTTTGCCCCATTGTAGGCATAGACATCCCTGCCATGGAAGGTGTGGGAATTTTCTGAAAAAGGGAGCCTATCCTTAACCTCATCTATAATCCTTGCTGATTCTAGGCCAATAAATTTAGCCACATGGGAAATAGTTCCATTATCTGGAGTGACTATATAGTGGCCGCTCTTTGTCTTTACAACAATAGAATTCCTATCGCTGCCTACTCCTGGATCTACTACTGATACAAAAACTGTTCCCTTTGGCCAATATTCTATGGTTTGCAAAATCCTATATGAAGCCTCAAAAATATTGTAAGGTTTGATATCGTGGGTTAGATCATCTATTATTAGATCAGAATTTACCATTCTAGCAACCCCGTGCATGGCAGATACTGCCCCATCTCCTAAACCAAAGTCTGATTGAAAAACTAAAGCGTTCATTTTAATAAGTCCTTTCATAAATAAAATGCCTAGGCGGAAAATTTTCAAATTTTTAATCAAAAAACACCCACCTGCGATGGATGTTCATTTTCTACCTATCCATCATTCAAGCTTTAGCACCTTAGCCTTTGCTAGGTTGCTGAAGGGTCATCAAGCTTGTCTCTCGCCTTCTCTTTATGGTAAGAACATTATACCCCTAAAAAAACCTTTGTCTTTAAAAAAATCAAAAAGCACCCTTATAATGAAAGAGTGCTTTTTGATAAACAGAATGTTGTAGGATAATAATATAATAAGAATTTATCTTGCTTTTAATATTGGCGAAACCCTCTTATAGATTAGGTCTGTAACTAAGGCTGCAACTGCACCCTTGACTAGGTTAAATGGCACAATTGAAAGTAGCATTAGGCTTACATAGGATTTAACAAGTGGGTTGCCTGGTACTTGGCCAGCAAAGGCTTCAAGTGGGAATCCCATTGCCTTAGCATAGGCTGGGAATACTACAAAGGCATTTGAAAGTGTAGCTATAGCTGTCATTGCGATAACTCCACAAGCAAGTGCAAAGATAGCAGTTTTCTTAGTCTTCCTGTTTTTATAAATTGTAGATGCTACAAATACGAATGTTGAACCAACTATAAAGTTTGATAGTTCGCCAACTCCAACAGTTTGTGTCTTAGTTAGATTAAGAATATTTTTAACTAATTGAATAGCAACTCCTGCCCAAGGTCCCATAGCAAAGCCTCCTATAAGGGCTGGCACATCTGCCAAATCCACTCTCATAAATGGTGGGGCTATTGGAATTGGTACTTGGAAAAACATGAGTATAAAAGCCAAAGCGGCTAGGATACCAATTTTAGTAACGTTGCTTAGTGAAATAGATCTTGTTTTGTTCATATAATACCTCCCTTTGGGCATAAAAAATGCCCTAAAATCAGGGCTCGAAAAAAATTATAATAATCTTCTTCCATCCAGACTATACTGTCGGTTTTGGAATTGCACCAAATCGGTCCAAAGGGACTCGCAGACTATAACTGCCGGTTAAGGAATTTCACCTTTCCCTGAAGAAGCAATGGTTTTCATTGCTATATAATATCTATTAATTTATCTACTTATATTGTAAACTATCGTCTATAATATGTCAAATTTTTATTCAGGGGAACAAGAATCAAGTGTCCACCTATATCCTTGCCTACTAACTGTCTCAATTGGAGCAAGATCTGCCTTTTTAAACTCATTTCTAATCTTTCTGATATGTTCTCTAACAGACCTAGGTGTGGTGTCAAGGTTTTTGTCAGTTTTCATGATCTCCACTATATCTTCCTTGCTAAGGGTCTTGCCCATATTAGAGATTAAGATTGCACAAATAGCAAGCTCAGACTTGGTTAAATCCAAAATCTTATTGCCAACCCTAAAGATACCATTATCTTCTTCCATGGTGCAAAAACCAAGCTTAATAATATTGGCCTGACTTATCTCTTCTACCTTCTTAAAAATATTTTGGATAAATTCATCCCTAGTTACAGAATGGATAACAAAATCCTTATCATCAAGTTCTTGCTCGTAAGGATTTTTCTTATATCTTTCAGTTAGGTAGATTACAGGAATTTTGGTCTTTTGTTTGATATATTGGATAAATTGTAGACACTTATTATGAGTCATATCAACAAGGATAAGATCATAAACGCTACAATCTTTAAACAAAAGCTCATCCATAGATTCGATTTTCTCCACAAGAACATCATTCTTATTAAAGTGAGAATTTATTAAATTTGATACACCATTCTCATATTCAACAGAAGCAATTCTCATTTTTTCCTTCTTTCCTAATAAAGATTTAATAAAATCATTTTCGTAAAACCTACAAATACTTTTATGTTTCTTTAAAATTAATAATTTTTTATAAGTTAACATTTAAAATATAAAGCAATACATGTAAATCTTACTATCTATGTAGAATATCTTTAAACAACTTTAACTTAGCCAAGTTTATTTTATAAATCTTTATAATATATTTTAATTAATCCTGTTAACACTTTACGCTCATAAGGGATATTTACAAGATATTTTTATTATCACAATTAAAAGTGTAATAAATATGTTTAATATTAAAATATCAATAAAAAAGAGTCCTTAAGGACTCTTTCAAAGATTTATAGATAATATTTTTTAACTACATTTAGTTCATCATCTAGTTCATAAACTAGTGGTTGACCTGTTGGGATTTCTAAATCCATTATGTCATCATCTGAGATTTTTTCTAGGTGTTTAGCTAGGGCTCTTAAGCTGTTGCCGTGAGCTGCTACTAGGACTGTGTCGCCTTCAAGTAGTTGTGGAGCAATTTTGTCGAAGTAATAAGGTAGTACTCTTTCAAGTGTTACCTTTAGGTTTTCTGCACCTGGAATTACATCTTTTGGAAGGTGAGCAAACATTGGAAGTGCTGCTTGTCTTTCATTTTCTTCTGCTGAGAGTTCTGGTGGAAGTGTATCATATGATCTTCTCCAGATGTGAACTTGTTCATCACCGTATTTTTCAGCTGTTTCTGCTTTGTTTAGACCTTGTAGGGCACCGTAGTGTCTTTCGTTTAGTCTCCAAGATTTTTCAACTGGTACAAATAATTGGTCAGAATATTCAAGAGCAAAGTTACAAGTTTTGATAGCTCTTTTTAGGATTGATGTGTGAGCATAATCAAATTTGATGCCTGCTTCTTTAATCTTTCTTCCAGCTTCCTTAGCTTCTTCTACACCCTTATCAGATAGGTTTACATCTACCCAACCTGTAAATTTGTTAGCTAGGTTCCATTCACTTTGGCCATGTCTTACTAATACTAATTTTTTTGTCATTATCTTCTCCTTAGTTTTTCAAAAGCTTCATTTTCTGCTTGCTTGCTTTTGATAGCTTCGTTCCTATTCTCATCTAACTGGTCTATCCAATTTAGGGCCTTGGCAGTTCCCTCAATTACACATTCTTGAGGATTATCAGCTATCCTTGCCTCAATCCTAAATTTCTCTTCGATCCTATCCTTTAGACCCAAGGTATAGGCGCCTCCCCCTGTAAGGATAATTTGCCTATCAAATATATCACTTGCAAGTTCTGGCGGAGTTACTTCCATAACTCTTTTTACCCCTTCTACAATCAAATCAATCTGACGTTTTATAGAATCCTTGACCTCACTAACAGGTATATAAACCTTAGATGGGAGGCCATTAGCTATTTCCCTACCCTTAACCTCGATTGAATCATCGACTGTAAGCTTACCTGCTTCTTTTTTGATAGCTTCTGCACTTTGATCGCCAATAAGTAGCCCATAGCGAGTCCTAATATAATCCTTTATAGCCTTATCAAATGTTAGACCTGCTACATCAACAGACTTACTAGCTATGATTTGACCCATGGATATAACCGCTATATCACAAGTGCCTCCTCCTACATCAACAACCATAGATCCTTTAGGATCTGTTATATCTACACCTGCGCCAAGGGCTGCAGCTAGGGGTTCTTCAATAAGATAAGTCCTGTGAGCCCCAGCATTTTCAGCTGCCTGGAGGACTGCTCTTTTTTCAACTTGGGTAGATCTTGCTGGTACACAAATAAGTAAATCAGGTTTGAAAAGGGATTTTTTGACAGATTTATTCAAAAAATGTTCAAGCATCCTCTCGGTAGCCCTAAAATCTGCAATAACCCCATCTTTCATCGGAAGGATACAGGAAATATTCCCAGCAGCCCTACCAATCAATTTCTTAGCATCTTCACCAACCGCAAGTATCTCATCTGTAAGGACATCTATAGCTATGACAGATGGTTCATTTAAAACTATTCCTTTGTTATAAACATAGACTAGCACACTAGCCGTTCCTAGGTCAATAGCAACCGACCTTCTAAATCTTGCCATAATAATTTCTTCTTTCTCTAATGGTAGTAAAAATTTTGTAATCAAAATTTTTACGGTTCTCACAGTTTATCAAGCACGAAGTGCGAAGCATAAACTGATGAGAAACCTTATGTAATTTCTTATATCTTATGCGACGAATAGGAGCATTAGATATAAGAAATTACCTGCAACTTTGTTTTCTTTATTTTTTTGCTTACTAAAATTATATCATAATAGGGTGATTTTTTCATCCAAGATAAAGTTTTTCTTTTATTTAAAATAATAATATTATATAGTTTTACCCTTCGTAACTTTATCTCGTAATAAACTATTATTATTAACTATTGAATCTTCGTTCCAAGGGGAGGCCCAAGGGACCTTCCGCA
>NZ_JBGMEF010000049.1:0-1269 GCF_046365475.1 Anaerococcus kampingae | reverse complement strand
TGGTATGGATACAATAAATAGTACAATTTAAAATCGAATATATGATACAATAAATAATAAGAAATCATAGGAGGATTTTAAATTGGCTAGACACTACGAAGACGACTTCAAAAGGCAAATAGTAGAAATCTTTAACCAAGGAAACTACACATATAAAAAACTAGGTGAAGAATACGACATAGCACCATCAACAATAAGAGGATGGGTAAATAGGTACAACAACTCAAACTCCTTCGACATAGATGATAATAGAACAGAAGAAGAAAAGGAACTAATCAGACTAAGAAAAAAACTAAAACAGCTTGAAATGGAAAATGATATTTTAAAGCAAGCTGCACTACTACTAGGCAAAAAGTAAAGCTCATAATCTCAAATAGAGATAAATACAGTATTAGTGCAATGTGTAAGTTTTTAGGAATAACAAGAAGCTTAATATACTATCATATAAACAAAGAAGAATCTAAAAACAACCTAAAAACAGAAGAGCTTTTAGAAGAGAAAATCAAAGAAATATTCAGAAAAAGTAAAAACGCGTATGGATCTAGAAAAATCAAAGTAGAACTAGAAAATCAAGGCATAATAGCATCAAGAAGAAAAATATGTAAAGTAATGAAAAAACACGCCTTAATCTCAAGCTATACAGTAAAACAATACAAGGTAGAAAAAACTACATGTAACAATAAACAAATAAAAAATAAAGTAGACAGACACTTTGATAATAGAGAATCTTTAGAAGCATGTGTAAGTGACTTAACCTATGTAAGAGTAGGAAATAGCTGGAACTATATATGTGCAATAATAGATTTACACAACAGGGAAATAATAGGCTATGCAGCAGGTAAAAATAAAAGTGCTGAATTAGTAAAAGAAGCAATTTACTCAATAAGATATCCATTAAATAAAATAAAAATATTCCATACAGATAGAGGACGAGAATTTGATAATAAGAGCATAGATAAAATCCTAGATGTATTTGGAATAGAAAGATCCTTAAGCAAAAAAGGAAGTCCTTATGATAATGCTGTAGCTGAAGCATTTAATAAGGTAATGAAAACAGAATTTGTTTATCAGAAAGAATTTAGAAGTTTAAATCAACTAAAATTAGAACTATCAGAGTATGTTTACTGGTACAACAACCTAAGGATCCATGGATCCTTAGGTTACTTGCCACCAGTTAAATATAGACATTTAAGATTAAATAGATATTATTAGTTAATCTTAAATTAGTACGTTCGATTTTAGATTGTACAAATAGGTGTTGACAATCCA
>NZ_JBGMEF010000048.1:0-34474 GCF_046365475.1 Anaerococcus kampingae | reverse complement strand
TTGATACACAAAATTATTTACAGACCCTTATTAAATAAAGTACTTTTCCTAAAATTTTCATAATAAGTCCTTTCTTGTAAAAATAATACATTTTTGAACTCTCAAAATCCAATACGAGTCAAGCGCTAAATATTTTTCTGCTATATTTATCTACCGCTATTTTTCATCACTTTCTAGTTCAACTTCTAAAACCAAACCTGATAAGTCTTTTTTAAGTCCAGATTTTATTTCTTCCTTCCACTGACTTGAAACAGTTAGATCTTTTGAATAGGTTGAATAAGATTCAAATATGCTCAAAGGCTCATCCGCCTTAAGAACTCCTCCATCAGTCCAAGTGTAAGCATTTGTTCTTTTATCTATGAAAATCCTATCTCCAAAGTATGCTCCTGATATTAAAGAGATTTTTTTATCTGATATTGCATAAAGATTTAGCTTATTAGAAGTGATATCGACCCCTAGCTTTTCACCCTCATCTATCTTTGGAAGTTCAATATCAAAAATATCATCTTCATTTCCCTTATCATAATTTATTAGCTTTAGACGAAGCTTTGCATCCTTATCTCCCTTAAATGAATAAACATTGGCTCCAAAATCAACCACATCGCCGCCATCAAAACCATCCCTTAGGTCAAGTTCAAAATCTTCCTTTACGATCTCTACCTGGTCTTTTTTGGTATTCGCAATTTTGCAGGAAGCTAATATTAGCATTAAGAAAATACATAAAATTAGGCTTTTCTTTTTCATAACGCACTCCTTTACTTTGTTAATTTTATAATATCACAAAATATTAAACTTTGCAATCGAATAGGGGCTAAGATCTAGCCCCTTTCACACCACCCGTACGTGCCGTTCGGCATACGGCGGTTCAATATTCTCTTGTGTTATATTATTTATTTCTGATGAAACTATTTAACTTTATTCTTTTTTTATCCGAACCTTGAAGAATAAATACGTCATTCCTTGTATTCCATCAAGTCATAGTTTATCCTTTTCAAATATTACAATGAATATTGTTCCTCCCTTCGCTCCATTTCCATTACAGAAACTTCCTCACTACTATGGATTCTGCTGACTTCTCACTATTCGTTATTACTACTAGCTCGATATTGAGACCTCACGGGATAAGCCCTAATACTTTCATCGTTTACTTGCAGAATTTACGCTTTGGGTTTACGGTTACCCTTTTGGGTCTTTGCTATCTCTTGCTAGCTTTCCCACCTGTTACGCCTCATATTCTGTTCCTGTTCGTCAAGCCACGATTTCGCTACCCGTTCTTCTCTCCTAGATGTCGCCATCTAAAACTTGCAAGTCGCTATTAGATTCGTCGGTAACTACGCTCTGTAGGGAATTTCACCCCAGCATTAGAACATGCCCGTCATACAAGAAAAAAACGGCCGAGGCCGCTTAAATTATGACATTAGATTCTAAAATGCTATTTCTCACTATCTTCAAGACTAATTTCTAAAATCATTCCTGAATATTTTTTATTTACACTTTTTTATTTTCGCATTATTTTATTAAATATTGTCAATATAGATATTTGTATCTGAAACTATAAGTCATACTCATCAATTATCTTTCCAGCCTTCATTAGTATTTTAACATCTGCAAGTTGATCTATAAAAGCCTCCTCATGGCTTGCTAAAAGAATTATTTTATTACTCTTTTTATTTTCCATTATTATTTCCTTCAAGGCTATTATTCCCTGCTCATCTATAGCATTTGTAGGTTCATCGAATATTAGTATCTGAGGTTTTTCCAGTATAACATTTGCAATTGCAAGTCTCTGCTTCATACCTAATGAGAATTTTTCAAAATTTTTGTCTTTTTGATCGTATAAACTTACCTTTTTCAAAACATTATTAATATCTCCTTCATCAGCCACTTTATTTATCGAGGCAATTAATTTTAAATTATCAATAGCAGATAAATCACCTATAAAAGATGGATTTTCTAGCAAAAGACCTACCTTATCTAGCAAATTATTTGAGTTTACGACCTTACCATAAGCTTCTATTATTCCTTCATCTACACCTATCAGGCCACAAATTGCTCTAAAAAGCATGGTTTTACCAGAACCATTATGTCCAACAAATCCATATATTTTTCCATCTAATATAGTTAGATTTATCTTATCAAGAACTATTTGACCATCAATTTTCTTTGTTACATTTTTGATTTTGATCATTTTTCAACTCCATAAAAATCATATCTAGCGAAAAATATATAAGCCACTATTATGAATATTATTGTATATAAAAATAACAATAAAAAATTTTCTTTAAAAGTAAAAATCCCACCAAATTCATTTTGCTTATATACTAGGCTTTGTTGACCTATAAATAAGTGTATGTTTGTAAGGATTGATAAGATTAAATTAACTAAAATACATAAAATAGCTATATATGTATTTGAATATAAAATTATAATTATCCCCATCCACGTTAATAATATATTTTCAATAAGCATAGTAAAACCTATGATTAAGAAATATTTAGTACTATGATCAAATTCATAAAAGATTAATTGGGCAATAAATATAGAAAAAAGAAAAATACCTATAAAGATTATTATATTAATACTACTTGCTATACATTTTGAAAAAAAATATTTTCGCTTAGTTTTTGCTTTAATCATAACTTGCTCTCCGTTTACAAAGTGATCTTTATTAAATATTATTATTAAGATAAAAGGGCTTAGAATATGCATGAAAATCCAAAAAATCGGAATAAAAAAATCTTCAAAATCACTTATGATACCAGCATCTATTAAGACAAAGTTAAAAATATAATTTATAATGCTTTGATTTTTATAACTTAATGATAATACAATTATTATCAAAGATATTATAAAAATGATAAAATTACAATACTTAAATTTATTAAGTTGATATTTAAAATCTCTCATTAGTAGGTTCACTCTAATATCTCCTTTTTGCTAACTTATACAAGTAGTAGATAGGAATTAATAATATTGTGAGTAAATATATTAAGCTTATCAGAGGGTTAGAAAAAGACATCTCGACTAATAAAGATCTTAAACTTACTAATACAATATCTTTGTTTAATACTATGGATACAAAATAAAATATTAAAGATGCCAACAAGTCAATTACTAACACTAACAAAAATCCTATGTACTTATTGTTAAACTTAGTATTTAAATACAATGAAAATGACGCAATTAATCCGCCACCTATAAAGACTATAAATAAGTGTATGAGATGAAATAGTAAGGGTGATTTTACAAACAAATCAGATAAGAATATAAAATTAGCAAGCCCAGCACTAATATAGTTCATTGCAAACATTGGTCTAACAAGCATCCATAATACTATATTTATAACTAATGGCATTATAACAAACAAGCCTCCAGCTAAAAAATTATAGATGTAAGTTTTCACAATATAGGTCTTTATCGGCATTCTTATTGCAATCTGATCTAGTATACCACAGTTCCTATCTTCTACTAAAGAATTACTTAACGGCAAACTCGCCATTATAAATGCTAAAAATGAATATATAAGGCCAGCCATGGTAAACGTTCCTGTCATCAATAAATTCATATTCCAGCATGACTGGAGTGGATTTACGTTCAAGTAGGTTACCTGGTTATTTGAAAAATAAAAATTTAAGAAATTTATAAAAATTATTACAAACAACATAAACATAATATTCTTTTTTCTAAAAATTTTAATTTTAAAAAAGTCACTCATGAAAAGACCCCACATCCAAAACCTTATAATACAGCACTCCCTCATCAAGGTAGCTTTTAAATTCGTTCTCATATAAACTATTGTCAATATATAGAAATTTATTAGTGTTTGAAATTTCTTTACTCAAATAATAATAAAAGATAAAATCTTTAGTAGCATTAGGATTAATTAAGAAGTCTTTGTCTTTATAAATTGGATTATATATGCTTTCTCCATTATTAAAATCCATATTTTGCATATAAGAGTTATCAAATTTGTCATAAAGAACCAACTTATAATATAAATCTGACAAGTCTAATATCTCTTTAGAGTTGTTTTTTATAATAAAATTTACCCCTACTACAGGATAACCATCTATACCTTTCTTGTATAAAAACGAGTCTTCAAGCTTAATAGAAAAATCCCCTAATTCAACCAATTTATCACGAGAATATGTGTCTATTATATCTTTACTAGGATATTTTCTATTTTTATTTATTATAAATAATGCACAGATAAATAATGCTACTATACATAGTATCTTTTGACTTTTTTTAAACATCTCAATTATCCCTTAACTCATCTAAGTTGCTTACCTCTTCCATATTATTTAGAGAATTTATGTATTTATCATATACTTCATCTACATTATTTGAATGATGTTCAAGTTTTGTAACCACTTCATTTCCTTTACTTAGATACTTAGATTCAATTAAATATAAATTATTCTTATCATAAATCTTGTAAGTACCATCACTAAAATTTATAAATATATGGTCATCTTTAGTAAATAAATCAAAACTACCTTTGTGATATAGATTTTGATAAAAATAATTTACATTATCTTCATTTTCTATATTATTTCCAGCAACTGCACCTATCATGCTACAATACTTATTATTCTCTGGGTTGATATAGGTTAGCCTATCCTTTTTCTTTAAGCTTATTATGCCAGAATTATCAATTGTAATATCGATATCATCAGTATGCCCATAAATATATTTAAAAAGTAGCTTACCATCACTAAGTCTATAAGTAGCATATTCGTAAAATCCATAGTCGATATTATTAGCTAATTTATCTAAAATTTCTTTTTCTCCTGATCCTCTATCCGCTAATACTTCTTCCCTAAATTGACTTAGGTCATCATTCTTGACACAAGATGTGAGAGATACTGAAATAAAAAATAACATTACTATATAAGTGATTTTTTTCATATTTTCCTCGAATCTAATTACTATAAAAATATATAAGGAAATAAATAGGAAAGGTTTTTTATATAAATTCTCTAATAAGAGTCTGGCGACCAAAAACCACTAGCATCAGCTGTACCAAAAGTATGATATTTTTGTCCTCTGATCCTTGCAGATGAAGGTGTTTTCCATTTTTCGTAGTCTTCTCTAATATTGCTACGTAGGTAATATATGCCTGGTTTTGTAACATAAGTAATAGGAGTGTACGTTGACTCGCTTGTATCCCCTCTTACTGCTGCTAATTTTAGTGCCTTACTTACATTTATCCTCTTTATTTCACAGTAGATTGGAGTTTTTTCTAATTTTGGGCGACTGGATGTATACTGAGTAAAATCAGCCCTACCTAACTGGAATGAAAAAGACCAATCTTCATGATTTTCATCTGTAGCATAAACATTTCCTAGTGCTGGAATTCCTATTAAAAGTAATGTGAGTGCTAAAACTTTATATTTTGATTTTTTCATATCTTTCCCTCCATCCTTTCCTATTTAATTTCCTTAATTACAAATATTATACTTTTTTTAAAATTTAACGCAAACATTTTCCTGTTTTACATAGTATATTTAGTCAACGTAACTCTTTATCTTTTATCTAGAATTAGCTCAAAGGCTAAAATTTTTAGTTCCTTATCTTCTTCAGTCATTTTTTTAAGGTCTTCTTTTGTTATATTTTTTATATCAATATCCTTATCATCCTTGGACATACCGACAAAGACAATATTTGATTCCTTATCTTTTATATCAGCTTGGTCTAGCCAATAAGTCTTGTTAAAATAGTCCTTGTCCATAGCGGAATCTGACTTATAACTTGTATTATAAGTAACTTTATCTCCTTCTATCCAAAGGTCGATATAGGAATTTTCATTAAAACCAATACCAAGCAAAGAATTTTCTTTAGCATCACTTAATGGTCCATCTACAAAGTTAGAAACTTCCCCGTCTTTTATAGCAAATAAGTTCATTTCTAGTTTTTCTGTATCAAGTCCTTTTAGGGAATATGTGTTATAGGCAAAGTCTAATTTCTTTTCTTCGCCAACATATTCTAGCGCATCCACATCAGTCTTAGTCTGGCTTATTTTTGCACCTTCTTCTAGATTAGCTTCCTTATTGCAGCCTGTAATAGCAAGGGCTAAGGCCCATATCAGTAAAAACTTTTTCATCTCATCCTCCTTTATCTTGTTACTTATATAATACCCAAAATTTTTTTAAAAAAAGGATTTCCTAAATAATTCAAAAAAAGCGGCAGGAGCCGCTTGTAAATTTTTATAAAATCATTAATAAGAAGATGATTAAAAGGACCATTAAAACCTTGGCACCTAAGGGCAAGATTTTAACTTCTTTTTCCCAATCTGTGCTCTTATACATTTTTTTCTCGTCTATATATGAGCTTGTAAAGGACAAAGATTTTATATAATAGGTTAAATTTTCCTTGATTTTGATGATTTTATCTTTCAACTTCAATCCTTTTTGTATTTTCTAGAATAAGTTTATAATATTATCATTTTCGTCAACGTCTATATCAAGAGCATTTGGATGTTTTGGAAGGCCTGGCATGGTTAGGACCTTATTTAAGTAGGCAACTATAAACCTTGATCCTGTCTTAATTTTGATGTCAGAAACTGTGATTTCAAAGCCCTCTGGTCTACCCTTAATTTTGCCATCATCTGTTAGGGATGCTGGAGTTTTGGCCATACAAACCGGGAAATTTCTATAACCAAGTTGGTCGATTTTATCAAGGACCGCCCTTGCTTCATCTGTGAAATTAACCTTAGCTGCCCCGTAGATTTCTTTGGCGATTGTATTGATTTTTTCTTCTGTAGATAGGTCATCTGGATAGAGAAGTTTTACTTCTTCGCTATTTTCTTCAACTAATTTTACAAGTTTATTAGCAAGGTCAATCGCACCTTCACCGCCCTTGGCCCATACTTGGGTTAGGGAAAATTCTACGCCAAAGTCTTTTGCCCATTCTTCCATAAATTTAATTTCAGCTTCCGTATCTGTGACAAATTCATTGAGGGCAACTATTACTGGTAAGTTGTACTTTCTCATGTTTTCTACGTGCTTTTCAAGGTTTTTAACCCCTTCTTTTAGGGCTTCTAGGTTTTCTTCCTTAAGATCAGCCTCTTCTACCCCGCCATGAAGTTTTAAAGCCTTAATTGTTGCAACTACAACAGCTGCCTTTGGACGTAGGCCTGAAACCCTACATTTGATGTCTAAAAATTTCTCAGCACCAAGATCTGCCCCAAAGCCTGCTTCTGTGATTACATAATCAGAATACTTTAGAGCTGTTTTTGTGGCTATAACTGAGTTACAACCATGGGCAATATTTGCAAAAGGACCGCCATGGATGATAGCTGGATTATTTTCTAAAGTCTGGACAAGATTTGGATTTATAGCATCTTTAAGAATGGCTGTAATTACCCCTTCTATCTTTAAATCTCTTACAAAAATCGGCTCATCATCTTCATTATAACCAATCATTATGTCAGCGATTCTATTTCTTAGGTCTTCTAAATCTTCTGCTAGGCATAAAATTGCCATAATTTCACTTGCAACTGTGATATCAAAAGAAGAATCTCTTTCGTCCTTGCCATTAGCATTGATTTTAATTCTTCTAAGGGCCCTTTCGTTCATATCCATGACATAGTTGAATAAAACTTCCTTAAATTTAAGCTCATTTCCTTGGAAGATGTGGTTATTAATTAGTGCCATTATTGCATTGTGGGCTGATGTGATAGCATGAAAGTCTCCATTAAAGTGAAGATTTATCTCCTCCATTGGGACAACTTGAGCAAAACCACCGCCTGTAGCCCCGCCCTTTCTACCAAGAACTGGGCCAAAAGATGGCTCTCTTAGGGCAACTGTTGATTTCTTTCCAATTTTGTTTAGACCATCTGAAAGACCAACTGTCACAGTTGACTTACCCTCACCGCTTGATGTAGGATTAATTGATGTGACTAAAACTAAATTTTTAGATAAGTTATCAAAATCTGGCTTTCTAATTTTTGCCTTGTACTCGCCATATTTGATTAAATTTTCTTCAGAAATATTTATTTTTCCTGCAACATCTTCGATTTTTTCTTTCTTTGCCGCAAGCGATATCTCGTAATCTGTCTTCATTTATACCTCCTCTAGGGACATATGACCTATGTCCTTTCTAAAAAATAGGTTGTCACACTCTATTTTTTCTATATCTGCATAGGATTTCTTGTAAGCCTGGTTTAAATTTCCCGCCTTAGAACATACTATTAGGACTCTGCCACCATTTGTTAGAATTTTTCCATCTTCGGCCCTTGTTCCCATATGAAATACATGGGAATCTACCTTTTCTAGGCCCTTAATCTCAAAGCCCTTTGCATAGCTTTCTGGATAGCCCTTTGATGCCATGACTACTCCAATATAGGCAGCATCATCAAATTCCACTTCAAAATCCTTGCCATCAATCACCTTCTCTGCTATATCATAAAGGCTTGATTTCATCGCCAAAAGCAGGATTTCTGTTTCTGGATCGCCAAATCTAACATTATATTCAATAGTCTTAATTCCATCTTTGGTTTTCATAAGACCTGCAAATAATATACCCTTAAATTCCCTTTTTTCCTTGATCATAGCCTTGGCAGTTGGTCTTAGGATTTTCTCCATTGCCTCGTCTATATCAGCCTGACCTATGTGCTTAATAGGCATATAGACGCCCATACCGCCAGTATTTGGCCCCTTATCGCCATCAAAGGCCCTCTTGTGATCTTGAACAATCTTCATTGGCACGACCTTCTCACCTGATACAAAGGCTAAGAGGGAAAATTCCTCACCCTCAAGGAATTCTTCTATTACAACTTCATTGCCAGCCTCGGCAAATTTTTGATTGACCATGATTTCTTTAAGGGCATCTTTTGCCATATCATAGTTTTGGGCTATTATTACACCCTTGCCAGCAGCTAGCCCATCTGCCTTGATTACAAGTGGGAAACGACAATTTTCAAGATAGGCTAGAGCCTTTTCATAGGATGTAAAAATTTCATAGGCTGCAGTTGGGATGCCATATTTTTTCATAAGATCTTTTGCAAAGGCCTTGGACCCTTCAAGAAGGGCTGCTCTTTTATTTGGACCAAAGACTCTGATATTTTCTTTTTCTAAGATATCGACAATTCCATCTACAAGATAGGCTTCTGGGCCTACAAAAACTAGGTCGATTTTTTCTCTTTTACAAAAGCTTGCTATTTGATCATTTTTTAAATCGACACACTTTCCAAATTCAGCTACGCCTGGGTTTTCACCAACCATAAAAATTTCATGGCCTTCCTTATATAATTTGTAAGAAATGGCAGCTTCCCTACCGCCATTTCCCAATACTAGAACTCTTGCCATATTAATGTTTAAAGTGACGCATGCCAGTAAATACCATGGCTATACCATTTTCATTACAAGCATCGATTGATTCCTGATCACGAATTGATCCGCCTGGTTGGATGATGGCTTTTATATCGTGTTTAGCAGCCTCATCAACACTGTCCCTGAATGGGAAGAAAGCATCTGAAGCAAGGACAGCTCCCTTAGCCTTGTCACCTGCTTGTTTGAAGGCGATTTCAGCTGCACCGACTCTGTTCATTTGACCAGCACCAACCCCTACTGTCTGACCGTCTTTGGCAAGTAGGATAGCATTTGATTTTACGTGTTTTACAATCTTGTAGGCAAATTCTAAGTCTTTTAGGTCCTCTTGGCTTACCTTTGTTTCTGTAACTGTTTCAAGCTTGTCATAAACAGAATCATCATAGTCTTGAACAAGAATTCCACCCCTTACAGATTTTATTAATTTAGGGTTCTTGTCAGTTTTCTTTGGAATCTTATAAATTCTTACGTTTTTCTTCTTTTCTAGAATCTCTAGAGCCTCATCTTCATAATCGTAGGCAAGGATTATTTCTAGGAAGATTTCGTGCATTTTTTCTGCAGTTTGCTTGTCGATTGTTCCATTAATTGCTACTATGCCGCCAAAGATTGAAACTGGATCTGCCTCAAAGGCACGCATCCAAGCTTCATATACAGTTTTACCTGTGGCAACTCCACATGGGTTCATGTGTTTTAGACCAACACAGACTGTTTCATCAAATTCTTGTAAAATATCAAGGGCTGCTGAGGCATCTTGGATATTGTTATAAGACATCTTTTTGCCATGTAATTGGACGCAATCCTTTAGGGAATAAGAAACTTCCTCATCTGATACATAAAAGGCAGCCTTTTGGTGTGGGTTTTCCCCATATCTTAGCTCATCTTCTAGAGTGTAAGTTAGGGTTAATTTTTCATTCTCGCCATTAATAGAATTAAAATAAGAAGCTATTAGGCCATCGTATTGGGCTGTTTTGTTAAAAACTTTTCCTGCTAGTCTTTGTCTTGTTTCAAGGCTTGTCTCGCCATTTTCTTCTAATTCTTTAATGATTTTTGGATAATCTTCTTTCTCAGTTACAACTGTCACAAATTTATAATTTTTGGCAGCAGACCTAAGCATAGAAGGACCACCGATATCTATATTTTCGATAATTTCCTCATGGGTCACACCATCTTTGGCTAGGGTTTCTGCAAAAGGATAGAGGTTGACACAAACTAGGTCAATGTATGAGATGTCATTAGCCTTAAGCTCTGATACATGGCCCTCATTATCTCTTTTTGAAAGAAGTCCTCCGTGAACTTTTGGGTGGAGGGTCTTAACCCTGCCTTCTAAAATTTCTGGAAAACCAGTGTAGTCTTCTATAGAAATGCAATCTACTCCTGCCTCTCTTAGGTGGTTTAAAGTTCCACCAGTAGAGATTATTTCAAAACCATTTGCTACAAGGCCCTTAGCAAAATCTGCCACTCCTGTCTTATCACTTACGCTTATTAAAGCTCTTTTCATTTTTCCCCCTTTAGGATTTCTGCTGCTGTCTTTATATAAAGCCTATGCTCTATATCATGCACCTGGCTTTCTATTTCATCTAGACTCTTACTATAGTCAACCTTAAACTTATCTTGGGCTAGGATTTCTCCACCGTCTATTTCTTCATTTACATAATGGATGGTAACTCCAATGTATTCTTCCTTTGCTTCATAGGCTCTCTTAATTGATTCTATTCCCTTGTATTTAGGAAGAAGTGAAGGGTGGATATTTATGACCTTACCCTTATAAGCTTCAAGAAAATCTTTAGAAAGAATCCTCATATAACCAGCTAGAAAGATGTAATCCAGCTCTTTTATTTTTTCTAAAATTTCTTTTTCATAGGCCGCTTTGTTTTCATATTCTTTTGGATTAAAAACGAAGCATTCTATATTTTTATCTTCTGCTCTTTTTATAACTCTAGCACCTGGATTATCACAAACCATAATTTTTATATCAGCAAGACTTTTTATTTCATCTGAACTTGCTAAGGCTTCAAAATTTGTACCAGTGCCTGAAGCAAAGATTCCTATTTTTTTCATAGAAGGACTATCCCTTCCTCATCTGTGACCACACCTAGGATAAAGGCATCATCAATTAGGTCAAGGACCTTGTCTTTATCAGCATCATCTACAATTACTGCAAGGCCTACACCCATGTTAAAAACTTGATACATCTCATCGTGGTCGATTTGACCCTTTTCTTCAATAAATTTGAAAATTTCTGGAATCTCATAGGAATCCCTATAAATTTTCATACCTAGGCCTTTTTTAAGGGCTCTTGGAAGATTTTCTATAAAACCTCCACCTGTGATATGGGAAATGCCAGAAACTTTCACATTTTCTAATAAGCTTCTTACTTCCTTGGCATAGATCCTTGTTGGTCTTAGGAGAGCCTCTCCAAGAGTTTCTCCATTAAATTCATCATCTAGGCTTATATTTTCATCACTTAAAACTTTTCTTATTAAAGAAAAACCATTAGAATGGAAACCTGATGAAGGAATGCCAATTACTGCCTGGCCAGCCTTGGTATTTTGAGCATTGATTAAATCTTCCTTTTCAGCTGCACCCACTGCAAAACCTGCTATATCATATTCACCTTCCTTATAAAAGCCTGGCATTTCTGCAGTTTCTCCACCTACAAGGGCCGCTCCCGCTTGTCTACAACCATCTGCCACACCCTTAACTATTGCTTCGATTTGAGCTGGGTCATTTTTGCCACAGGCAATGTAGTCTAAGAAGAAAAGTGGAATTGCACCTTGGGCAAGGATGTCATTTACACACATAGCTACTGCATCTATACCGATTGTATCGTGTTTATCCATATCAAAGGCAAGTTTTAGCTTAGTTCCTACACCATCTGTACCACTGACAAGGACTGGATTTTTGAAACCGTAAGCACCTAGGTCAAAGGCGCCACCAAAACTACCAATCATATCCATCATGCCCTTGTTTTTGGTTGATTCTACGTGTTTTTTTATTCTTTCAACTGATTCATAGCCGGCATTTAGGCTAACCCCTGCCGCCTTATATTTCTCGCTCATTTGCTCCCCTTTTTAAGTATTCTTTTTGTATGTCTGTAAGTTCAGCTTCAAATTCTTCCTTATAATTTCCAAGACCCTCTACATAAGCACCTGTAAAAATATCAAGGGAGATTCCCTTATTAGGAGTATCAAAGTCAAAACCAACAGCTTCCTTTAATCCTTCTACAGATATAAATTCCAAACTATCTGCCCCTATCAAATCCCTTACTTGCTCTTTTGTAAGGTTGGCTGCGATTAGTTCCTCGGAGGTTTTCATATCAATTCCTGAATAAGAAGGAAAGACAATTTCTGGTGAACCTATCCTTAAGTGAACCTCACTTGCCCCAGCTTTTTTGAGCATGGAAATGATTCTCTTTGAGGTAGTGCCCCTTACTATTGAATCATCTAGAAGGATTACCCTCTTATTTCTAACAACGTCAGAAAGGGCTGATAATTTCATCTTCACAGCTATGTCCCTGAGATTTTGACTAGGTTCGATGAAGGTCCTTCCTATGTACTGGTTCTTAATAAGTCCCATCTCATAAGGTAGGCCGATTTCTTCTGCATAACCTGTCGCAAGGGATAGGGAAGAATTTGGTACACCGACTACTATGTCAGCATCAACAGGAAATTCTCTTGCCAAAACCCTGCCAGTATTTTTCCTAACTATGTGGACGTTTTTGCCAAGTATAGTTGAGTCTGGTCTTGCAAAATAAATAAATTCCATAGATTCGATGGCAATATTTGAAGCCTCACAAAAGCTTCCAATCTCATATCCATTATCATCTATTTTTATAAACTCTCCTGCAGAAATATCCTTTAGAAATTCTGCCCCAATTACATTTAGAGCACAAGACTCAGAGGCGATTGTATAAGAATCATTGAGTCTACCAAGAACTAAGGGCCTGGTTGCATGCCTATCTACCGCACCATAAAGGGCATCTTGGGTTAGAAGCATGACTGAAAATGATCCCCTAAGCTTATTTAAAGCTTCCTTGAATCTTTCTTCAATACTATCTTTTCTAGATCGTCTAATTAAATGCATGATTATTTCAGCATGGCTTGCTGAGTGGAAAACTGCTCCCTCATCTTCTAGCTTAGCCCTTAACATCCTCGCGTTATTTAGGTTACCATTCATGGCTATGCCTAGGTGGCCATCGTTAAATTTATACAAAAGTGGTTCTATATTTTGAACGTTTGTGGAATTACCGCTTGAGTACCAAAGAGCACCCAAGGCGGAAGTACCATCTATTTTTTCTAATTTTCCATTATCCTTAAATACAGCTGCCAAGAGGCCAACATTCCTGTAGCCCCTAAGCCTAGTTCTTTCTGTTGAGACAATTCCTGCTCCCTGTTGTCCCCTGTGTTGGAGGGCATGGAGGGCATAAAAGGCAACGCTAGGGGCCTTTTCTATATTCCAAATTCCAAACATCCTTACTCCTTAATAAATCTTATCTGGTGAAATATTTTACACCGTTTTTAAATATATCTTGTCTTTCTCTTATAGTTTGGGTCTTATAAAGAGTCTTATATGATCTCTCAGAATGGCCCATCTTTCCTAAAATCAAGCCATCCTCGCTGACCATACCCTCTATAGCGTAGGCTGATCCATTTGGATTGTACTTACCATTCATACTGGCATCTCCATCAGGGTCTACATATTGGAAGGCTGCAAGGTTCTTAAATTCTTCTATCCTATCGCCTACTAATCTTCCTTCGCCATGGCTTAGGACAAGTTCGTGGAGGTCATTAATATCAAAATCTTGGGTCCAAGGTGAATTTGTATTGGCACACCTTGTTATAGCTGTATCTGATATGTGCCTAAAGCCTGTATTTCTAAATAAACTTAAATCTTTTGAATCTAGGTCTCTAATTTCTCCATAAGGAATAAGTCCTGATTTTATAAGGGCTTGGAAGCCGTTGCATATGCCAAGTATTAGCCTCTTATCAGCTAGGTGGTCATGAATTGCCTTTTTAACCTTGTCATTTTTAAGGATATTTACTATAAATTTGGCTGAACCATCTGGCTCATCTCCTGCTGAAAATCCACCAGGAAAGGCTATTATGTGGGATTTTTTGATTTCTTTTACAAATTCATCTATAGAATCATTTATATCATTTTCCCTTGTATTTCTAAAGACAACTTGCTTAACACTCGCGCCAGCTTCTTCGAAGGCCTTTTGGGTATCATATTCTGAGTTTGTACCTGGAAATACAGGAATTACTACCCTAACATCATCTATCTTTTCCTTGTAGTATCTCTTCTCTCTTCCTTGTATCGAAATATTTTCTGTCTTTTCGCCATCCTTGTTGTAATAGGTTGGATAAATCTCTTCAAGAGTTGACATATAGGCTTTTTCCGCTTCATCAAATCCTATTTCTATGCCATTTATAGAAATTTCTTCGCTTACCACTCCTATTTCTTTAAAATCAAGATCTGAATTTGCTTCGACAACTATTGAACATGGATTAAAGTCAAGGGCCGCATCATAGTCGATTGTAAAGCCTAATTTATTACCAAGACCCATCTTAATTAAAGATGAAGAAACAGATCCAAAATCTTGAACATAGGCTGATACTACTTTTTTATCCTTGATATAAGCATTTAATATTTCAAAATCTGCCATGGCTTTTTCTAGATTTGGATAGGCCTTGGCATCTTTTTCTATTTCTATGATATATAGTTTATTGCCAATTTTTTTAAGGTCAGGAGTGATTACATCAGATATTTTAACCGGTGTACATGCAAATGAAATCAAGGTTTCAACTACATTTATATCATTAAAGGATCCTGACATGGAGTCCTTGCCGCCTATAGAAGGTCTTCCAATTTCTTTCTGGGCAATGATTGACCCAAGCATGGCCTGGCTTACCTTGCCCCATTTTTTAGGGTCATCTAGGAGCTTTTCAAAATATTCTTGGAAGGAGAAATAAAGAGATTCCCTATTTCCACCTACCGCATATACCTTGGCTACAGATTCTAGGACTGCATAGATGCTTGATAAAAATGGTGAATATTTTGATATCTTTGGTATAAAACCGTAGGCTAGGATAGTTGCTGTATCTGGTGTTGAATAAAGGGTAGGAATAGCTGCAACTGAAGCTTGGACAGGTGTTATCCTTTCCTTGCCAGCAAATGGCATCATTACAGATTGAGCACCAACAGAAGCATCAAACATAGAAGCCATGCCTTTTTGGTTGGTGACATTTAAATCTTTTAGCTCATCAAGGATTGCTTCTTTAGTCACTTCTCTTTTAACAAAAGGATTTTCCCTTACATTGTCAACCAGTTCTGCCTTGGCGTGTTTTCTGACTCCTGCTGTTGCCAAAAATTCTGCGCTAAAATCTACAATTTTTGCGTCTCCGTAATACATTTCTAGGCGGTTTTTGTCAGTTATATTTGCCACATGAACGTATTCAATGTTTTCTTTTTGACATTCTTTTATAAAGGCTTCATAGTCTTTTTTATCAAGACCCACTGCCATTCTCTCTTGAGATTCTGATATGGCAATTTCTGTTGGATTTAGACCCTGGTATTTGGTTTTGACCCTATCAAGGAAGATTTCAATACCATCTGAAAGCTCGCCAATGGCAACAGATACACCACCCGCACCAAAGTCGTTTGATTTTTTGATTAGTCTAGTGACTTCTGGCTTTCTAAAGAGTCTTTGAATCTTGCGTTCTTCTACTGGATTGCCCTTTTGAACTTGGCTAGAAGCAGTTGTTAAAGATGAATCATCGTGGATTACAGATGAGCCTGATGCTCCTTGGATGCCATCACGACCAGTTCTTCCACCAATCATTACGACAATATCACCAGGAACTAATTCTTCTCTCTTGTAGTCCCCATCTTTTACAGCTCCGACAACAGCTCCCACTTCCATAGTTTTAGCTACATAAGAAGGGTCGTAGATTTCTCTTACAAAGGTGGTTGCAAGACCTATTTGGTTGCCGTAAGAAGAGTTGCCTAGGGCCTTACCCTTAGAAATTTCTACCTGAGCAAGCTTATTTGCAAGAGTATCTTCCCTTTTTTCTAGGATATTTCCCGCACCTGACACTCTCATAGCCTGGTAAACATAGGACCTACCGGAAAGCGGATCTCTTATAGCCCCACCTATACAGGTAGATGCCCCACCAAATGGCTCGATTTCTGATGGGTGGTTGTGGGTTTCATTTTTAAATTGGATGAGCCATTTTTCTTTCTTGCCCTTATTTTCAATATCTGTAAAGAAGGAACAAGCGTTAATTTCCTCACTCACTTCTATATTTTTATCACCAAGGACCTTTGTATGATATTTGCCAATAATTGATGCCATATCCATAAGTCTAACAGGCTTTGTAATTCCAAGTTCTTCTCTTAAGGATAAGTAATAATCAAAGGCTGCTTGCATTTCATCTTGAAATAGTTTTGAATTAATTTTAACTTCATCAAGACTTGTCTCAAAGGTTGTGTGCCTGCAGTGGTCTGACCAAAATACGTCTAGGACATAGATTTCAGTTTCACTTGGGTCCCTGCCTTCTTTTTTGTAATGGTCTTGAATGAATTCTAAATCTTCTAGATCAAGGGCAAGGGATAGGTCTTTGATAAGTCCTTCTAGTTCATTCTTGCCATAGTCCCTAAAACCAGTCAAATCTCTTAATGGCTTCATTTGAGAATCTATTGAAAAATCCATCTTAGAAAGGTCTTTTTCTGAAGACTCGATTGGATTTATTAGATATTTTTTTATTTCCCCTAATTTTTCCTCAGAAACTTCCCCATCAATTACGACAAGCTTGCCTGCCCTTACCAATACATCCGCCTTATCGTCAATTAATTTTAAAGCCTGCATAGCAGAGTCAGATCTTTGGTCGTATTGGGCTGGGAGAGTTTCGTAGGCTATGTAAGTTTTGCCATTAAGGTCAATGTCTTCAAAAACCTGATCTATCATTACTTCTGAAAACACTCTTTCCTTTGCCTTTTCATACAAGTCTTCTGTTATATTGTAAAGGTCATAGATTACGTAAGTTTTAAGATTTTTTATAGCAAGTTTAAAATCTCTATTCAAAAGATTTTTAAGATTTTCACTTTCCCTATCATAGGCTGGTCTTTTTTGTACAAATATTCTCTTATTCAAAGTCATCCTCCAAATATACATTTCCTAAAAAGTTCATGTGACCGATTTTCCTATTGTGGCGAGCTTCCTTTTCGTATAAGTGAAGATAGCCTTGTTTTTTTGTGATTAAATTTATAAAATATTCTTCATTTTGGCCTAAGATGTTATAAAGAGTCGCCTCTCTATTTTCGATTTTTCCCACTTTTAGGCCGCAAATGCCTTCGATATGGGCCCTAAACTGGGATTTTGTAGCAGATTCCTGGGTAATGTGACCTGAATTATGGACCCTAGGGGCTATTTCATTAAAAATTACTTCCCCATTTGAAATAAAATACTCCACAGTAAGGACTCCATAATAGTCATTGTCATTTAGGATTCTTTTTGTATAGTCAATTGCCTTAGCCTCTTGGTCTTTGCTAATCCTTGGAGGAATATTTGACCTGTAGAGGATGTTGTTTCTATGTTCATTTTCGACGACAGCTACAATCTGAATTCCTTCGATATCTTTGACAGCCACTACAGAAATTTCCTTATCAAGGTCAATTAGCTCTTCAAGGATAGTATCTTTTTCTACTTCTTCATTTGAAGAAATAATTTTTTGTCCCTTGCCATCATAGCCAAACCTAGTGGTTTTCATCACATATTTGCCATCAATATTGTAATCATCCTTATTGGCATCAAAATATTTTACAGTAGGAATTCCCAAGGACTTGGCATATTCCTTTTCTGTAAGCCTATGCTGGCTTATTTCTAAGAGTCTTGATGATTGGACGAAATTATATTTATTTTCAAGCTTCTTATAAGAAGCTATGTCGATATTTTCAAACTCAAAAGTCACAACATCGCTCATCTGGCATAGTTTTTCAATATTTTCGTATACATTAAAAGCACTATGGATAAAATAATCTGCAAATTTTCTTGCGCAGGCGTCTTCACCTGGATCTAGAATTGCAACCTTGTAGCCCATTTCTTTTGCGCTCATAGCTAGCATTCTTCCAAGTTGGCCGCCACCGATTATACCGATAGTGCTTTTTGGTAATATAGTCTGAATCATAATTTCATATCTTCCTTTACTATATTTTCTAATTCAATTTTAAAATCCCTGTATTTTTTAGCTAATTTTTCATCATTTATAGCCAGAATTGCAAGGGCTGTAATAGCAGCGTTTTTTGCACCTGCCTCTCCTATAGCCATGGTTGCAACTGGCACACCATATGGCATTTGTACAATAGAAAGAAGCGAGTCAACGCCGTTTAGGGTAGATGATTTTATTGGGACACCAATCACAGGTAGAGTAGTTGACGCAGCAACCATACCTGGTAAATGTGCAGCACCACCAGCTGCAGCAATTATTAGGCTGTATCCATTTTTTCTAGCGTTTTTAGCAAAGTCAACCATCAACTCTGGCGTCCTATGCGCGCTAACAACCCTCTTGTCGTAATCAATGCCGAACTTATCAAGCACAGCACAACACTCTTTCATAGTCTTATAGTCAGATTTTGAACCCATAATAACAGCTACTTTTGACATTTTAACTCCTTAACTTTTCTTCTACAAAATTAGTATATCTATTTTATTATTTTTTTCAATAGCTAAAGCAAAAATAAATTTTTAATCACAAACTTGACAAATTATTCTTAATAAATAAAATTTACTTGTAAGAAAGTTCTAAATATTATATCGTAATTGTAAAAATTCTAAAGGAGACTATGATGGATTTAATTTACAAGGGCAAAACAAAGGATATTTATAGCCTTGAAAATGGCAATATCTTGATGAAATTTAAAGATGATGTAACAGGCAAGGACGGAGTTTTTGATCCAGGCGAAAACCAAGTTGGTCTTTCAATTGATGGTGCTGGCAAGGCTGGACTAAGGATGACAGAATTTTTCTTTAACAAACTAAATGAAAAAAATATCCCAACCCATTATGTTGCTGCAAATATTGATGAAAATACTATGGAAGTTAAAAAAGCTAAGGTTTTCGGTAAGGGTCTTGAATTTATCTGTAGGTACAGGGCAGTAGGTTCTTTTTACAAAAGATATGGCAAATACATAGAAGAAGGTGCACCACTAGATGCTTTTTTTGAAATAACAATCAAAGATGATGCTGCAGGCGATCCTACAATTTCTAAAGACTGCCTAGAAGCCCTAAATATTGCGACAGCCGATCAATACGAAGAACTAAAAAGACTTACAAAAGAAATTTGTGGTCTAATCCGTGATATTCTAAAAGAAAAAGGCCTTGATCTATACGATATAAAATTAGAATTTGGTCTTGATGAAAATAATAATATCTTACTGATAGATGAAATCTCAGGCGGAAACATGAGAGTTTATAAGGGCGAAGAATACATCGAACCCCTTAAACTTTCAGAATTGGTCCTTAAATAAAACTTTATCCCTCTGGCACTTTGCCAAGAGGGATTTTTTGTAATTTACTAAGACAAAAAGCAGGCAAAAGCCTGCTCTTTTTTTAAAATGATATTCTAAAAATAACTGCTATCAAACATAAGATAACTGCTAATGGAACATATAGGAATTTACCTATATTGTACCAAGTATTTCCGTATTGTTTTTTAGCGCCTAGGTTAATCGCTCCAATAAGCTGATCTTTTTTCAAGATCCAGAACCAAGTTATAGCACCAATCATTGCCCCTATTGGTATAACGTATATTGAGATAAAGTCCATAAATGGTCCCCAGCTGCTAATCATTTCCATATTTACACCTATAGCAAAAACGACAAGTCCTATCAAAAATAAAACTAGATTACGTTTTAATTTTGGATGCCTTTGCATGAGAGATTCTGCTACTACCTCAAACATATTTTGAAGGGATGATATACCACCAAAGACAACTGCAACATATAAGATAATAGCAAATACTCTACCAAAGCCCATATCTTGTAAGATTGTAGGTAGGACTTGGAATAAGAGCCCTGGTCCACCTGCCTGGTCCATGTTGTAGACAATTATTGCTGGAATCATTACAAAAGAAGCAAGCATGGCTGCTACAGTATCTAGAAATCCTGTCATTTTTGAAGATGAAATTATGTCTTCATCATCAGATAGATAAGCACCTACAACTAGCATACCAGATCCAGTTACTGATAGGGAGAAAAAGGCTTGGCCCATGGCCATAAGAATTGTTCCCCAATTTAGCATGTCTTTATCAAATCTAAACATGTACTTGTATCCCTCAAAGGCATTAGGAAGAGTTAGGATCCTAATAGCAAGGATTACAAAAAGCACAAAGAAGGCCGGCATCATGATTTTATTAGATTTTTCAATAGTAGATGCACCACCAATACAAGAAAGTAAGGTAATAGCTATGATAAAAAAGTGGTAAGGAACCACTGAGAAAGGCTTCATAGAAAAACTATCAAAGTAGCTTGTTGTATCTACAGTTAAAAGTGAACCGGTTAGGGAATCTACCAAGGCTTTTAAAACGTAGGCAACAATTACTGCATAACCAATAGCAATCATTAGAGATCCAATAAGTGGAATGTAACCTATGAATTTGCCTATGATTGTATCTTCCTTGCGACTTTTAAATGCCTTTTGGTAGGCACCAAGAGTACCTGTGTGAGCATACCTACCTACTGCAAACTCACTTGCAAGGCCACAGTAAGCAAAAATACTTATAAAAAATATGTAGGCAATTAAAAAAACTATTCCTCCCTTTTGAAACTTGTATGGAAAGCCCCACACATTTGCCATTCCCACGGCAGAACCAACCGCCGTTAGGATAAAACCTAATTTCGATGAAAATTTGTTCATAATAGCTCCTTATATAAAATTATTTATTTAACTTTATTTATACAAACTTTGTATATATACTCCTATACTGGGATAAAGTATATTATGTATTATATAGCTTAAAAAACAAAATTCAAATAAAATTTTTTATATAAAAAAAGCTAGGCAAGCTATCTTTAATGACTTATTATCGACAAGATACAAATAATAATTACAAGAGGTGTATAAATGTACCTGCCAATCTTAATAAATTTTTCACTTTGTTTTTTCTTTGCTCCCTTATTTATTTCATTTAAAAGAACATTCTTATCCATAACATAAAACCAAATTATAGAACCAGACACTGCTCCTAGTGGGATTATATAGTAGAGGGTGATGTCCATAAAAGGCTCCCATACTCCAATTGGGTGGAGAAATACTCCTAGCATAAATACAAAGCTACCCACAAGGCCTAGGGCAAACTTATCTGATATTTTCAATTTCTTAACCAAAGTATCTCCGACAGATTCAAAGATATTTTGTAAAGATGTAAGTCCTGCCATAATTATCGCTAGATAAAACAAACAAGCAAAGCCCCTACCTATTGGAATATTTGCAAATATAGTCGGTAGGATATGAAAGATTAGTTCAGGCCCCTTGGCATGGCCCATTTCAAACACAACTATGGCTGGAACAATTATAAAGGCTGAAAGTAAAGCTACTAATGTATCAAATATAGCTGTAAGCTTTGAATCTACTATTACATCTTGATTATCAGCTAGCATCCTTCCCATAAAGATCATACCAAAACCAGTTATAGAAAGGGCAAAAAGCGCATCCCCCATGGCAGAAATCGCCGTACCTATAGAAAGGTTTTCAAGGTCAATCCTAAATAGCAAGCTATAACCTTCTTCAATTCTTTCAAGCCCACTCATCCTTATCATTACTATAATATATATAACTATCATAGTAGGCATGAGGATGGAGTTTATTCTTTGCATTGATTTAAAGCCACCAAGACTCATTACTATCGCTACAATTACTATTACTAGGTGGGTTTCTATTACTGCGAAAGACCTGGATGAGAAATTTTCAAACCAGATGCTTGAGCTTGTTGTGGCAAGTGTCCCATTTAAGGTATCTATGAAAGCCTTTGCCACGTAGGAAACTATAATAGTATAACCAATGGCTATGATAAGAGAAATTACCATAGGTATGTAACCATAAAAACTTGCTATTTTTGAGCTTTTATAATTGGTCTTTATAGCTTTTTCATAAGAACCTACAACTGATCCCTTGCCCATTCTGCCTATGGCAAATTCACTAGATAGGCCTACATAGGCGAAAAGACTTATAAAAAACAAATAAAATATCAAAAAGAAGAGTCCGCCCTTATGGAATTTATAAGGAAAGCCCCAAACATTGGCCATACCGACTGCAGAACCTGCAGCCGATAAGACGAATATGGTCTTGGATTTAGTTTTTGGAAGCTTCATAACTTATCCTTGGTATTTTTTCTCTATTTCTGCTATAAGCTTTCTATCATTGAAATAATCAATTCCCATGGCCGCTTTAACTTGGTTAAGCTTCTCGCTTCCCTTGCTTCTGGCTTCCTCACTGCCCTTCTTAAGTATGTCAAAGACCTCATCTAGGTGTTGTTCATAGTAGGCTCTTTTTTCCCTAATTGGAGCAAGTTCTTCTTCTAGGACCTTGATTAAAAATTTCTTGCACTTAACATCACCTAGGCCTCCCCTTTGGTAGTGGGCCTTTAGCTCGTCAAGATTTTTGTATTCTGGCAAATATTTTTCAAAATGACTATCATTTGAAAATACATCTAGGTAGGTAAAGACAATATTTCCCTCAACCTTACCTGGGTCGTCGATATTGATATGGTCTGGGTCTGTGTACATACTCATGACCTTTTTCTTTACATCCGCCTTAGTGTCTGCTAGGTAGATGGCATTGCTTAAGGACTTGCTCATTTTAGCTGCCCCATCTATGCCTGGCATACGGCGGGCGATTTTTTGATCAGGGAGGACTGCCTTTGGTTCTATAAAGACCTGGCCATAGATATTATTAAAACTTCTTGCTATCTCTCTTGCCTGCTCTAGCATTGGCTCTTGGTCCTCACCAACAGGCACTATATTGGCATCAAATAATAGAATGTCAGCAGCCTGGCTTACAGGATAGATCAAAAATCCTGCTGGAAGGCTGGTTTCAAAATTTCTTAGCTTTATCTCACTTTTTACAGTCGGATTTCTTTCAAGCCTTGATAGGGTTACAAGGTTTAGGTAGTAAAAAGTAAGTTCTGTTAGTTGTTCTATCTGTGACTGGACAAAAATCGTCACCTTTTCTGGGTCAAGACCAACACTTAAGTAATCAAGGGCAACCTCGATAAGGTTTTCACGGATTTTTGCTGGATTGTCAAAATTATCTGTTAGGGCCTGGCTATCTGCAATCATGACATACATCTTGTCAAAGTTTCCTTCATTTTGCATTTTCACCCTGTTTTTAAGACTACCTACATAATGGCCTAGGTGGAGTCTACCTGTTGGCCTATCGCCTGTTAAAATTATATCTCCCATTTCTTCTCCCTTCATGTAAAAAAGAGGGACCGTCGCAGAATGAATAAATCGTCCCAAATCATTAGAGGAACCTCCACGAAAATTTTGCCTCAACGAGCCGGCAGGCTAGGCCAAAAATTTTCTATGAGAACCCTCTAATGATGGGACGATAGTTATTCATAGTTTTGCAACAGCCCCTATTAATTTTCATTTTTTGCTAGATAAGCATCTATAAAGCCCTGGATATCGCCATCCATTACAGCTTCTACATTTCCCATCTCATAATTTGTCCTGTGGTCTTTGACCATGGTGTAGGGTTGGAAAACATATGATCTTATCTGGCTACCCCAGGCAATTTGTGAATATTTGCCTTGGATATCTTCTATTTTTTCTCTTTTTTCTTCTTCCTTAATCTGGATAAGTTTTGATAGAAGAAGCTTCATTGCAGTTTCTTTATTTTGCATTTGGCTTCTTTCAGCCTGACTTGATGCGACTACTCCTGTTGGAATGTGGGTTATCCTTACGGCTGAGTCAGTCTTATTGACGTGCTGGCCGCCTGCCCCACTTGCCCTATAGGTGTCAATTCTTAGGTCTGATGGATCGATTTCTATTTCATTATCTTCATCAAGCTCTGGAAAGACATCCACTGATGAGAAGGATGTGTGACGTCTTGACTGGCTATCAAATGGTGATATCCTTACTAGCCTGTGAACGCCTTTTTCTGCCTTAAGATAGCCATAGGCGTAAGGGCCTTGGATATAGAGGGTCGCAGACTTTATTCCGCCTGCTTCCTCATTGTTTATATCCTGGACTTCTACCTTGTAGCCTCTTTTTTCGGCATATCTAGTATACATCCTATAAAGCATGTCTGCCCAATCTGTTGCTTCAAGACCACCAGCACCTGCATTTATTGATAGATAGCAGGAGTTTTTGTCATACTCACCATCTAGTTGGGTCTTTAGCTTCATAGATTTGATATCTTTTTCAAGCTTTTTGAGGTTATTGTCTACTTCCTCTAAAGTTTGAATCTCATCTTCATCGCTTAATTCAACTAGACCAATCAAATCTTCATTATCTCTTAGGCTTGCTTCTAGCTTTTCATAATCTTCTAGGTCGCTTTTCTTATCAGATAAGTCTGCCATTATCTTTGATGCCCTATCTGAATCATTCCAAAAATCTTCTTTGATTGATTCTTTTTCTAGGTCTGCAATTTCTTTTTTAAGACCAGCTGGGTCAAAGACTATCTCCGATTAAGTTTAAGATTTCGCTTAAGTTTTTGATTTCTTCTTTTAGTTCAAATATTTCTCTCATCTTATCTCTTTACATTTGATTTTGAAGCTTCACGTTCTAATCTACGACGTTCTGCCCTGTTAAGATTTGCCTCATCATCTGAATTATCTAATTCTTCTAGACTTTCATCTTCTGGAACTAGGACTTGTTTTCTTTGGATGTTTTGTCTCATTTCAACATTCATCATAAACTTAACTGTGTCTTCTTGGATAGATCTAGTCATCTCTTCATACATATCGAAACCTTCGTTTGTGTAGGCTCTTACTGGATCTTCTTGACCCATAGCTCTTACTCCGATTTCTTTTCTCATTTGATCCATAGCATCTATGTGATCCATCCATTTTTGATCTATTACCCTTAGAAGGATTACTCTTTCTACTTCTCTCATAGCTTCAGGGCCAAATGTTGCCTCTTTGTCAGCATATTTTGCAAGAGTTGCTTGGGTTATATATTCAATCAAGTTTTCTTGAGTATATGAATTAATATTTTCAAAGTGTAGTTGGGTTACTGGTACTCCTAGTCCGTTTAGGTAGTTTAGAAGGGCAGTCATTTCCCAATTTTCTGGTTTTACTTGTGGGTTGGTAAAGCTAAATACCGCTTCTCTTATGATATTTTTGATCATATCGATAATAGTTTCTTTCATGTCTTCGCCCATAAGAACTTCACGTCTTTCGTTGTAGATTATAGTTCTTTGTTTGTTCATGACATCATCGTATTGTAAGACTCTCTTTCTTGTTGCGAAGTTATTTGCTTCTACTCTTGTTTGAGCCTTTTCGATTGATCTAGAAACTAATTTTGAAACTATTGGTTCATTTTCATCAAAGTTATATGAATCAACAAATTTAGCTACTGCTTCACCACCATTTAGTCTGATTAGGTCATCTTCTAGTGATATGAAGAATCTTGACTTACCAGGGTCACCTTGTCTACCTGAACGTCCTCTTAACTGGTTATCTATACGTCTTGATTCATGCCTTTCTGAACCAATTATATATAGGCCACCAACATCTATTACTTCTTTTTCCTCAGCCTTTATTTCAGGTCTAAAGATATCTTTGTAGTGTCTATATTTCTTTCTGATATCAAGAATTTCTTGGTCATCTGTAGCTGAGAATGAATCAACTTCTTCTAGTAATTCTTCAGAAGTTCCCTCTCTTCTTAGCCTTTGTTTGGCCATGAAGTCTACGTTACCACCAAGGGTTATATCTGTACCACGACCAGCCATGTTGGTTGCAATTGTAACTGCACCTAGACGACCTGCTTGAGCAACAATTTCTGCTTCTCTTTCGTGGTTTTTAGCGTTTAATACTGTGTGTTTGATGCCAGCTTTCTTTAGGGCATCTGATAATCTCTCACTTGCTTCAATTGAGATTGTACCAACTAGGATTGGTTGACCTGTTGCGTGAACCTTGTTTATTTCGTTTATGATAGCATTGAACTTACCACGTTCATTTATATAAACATAGTCTACATCATCAACCCTTTGTACTGGTCTATTTGTAGGAATTTCTACTACGTCAAGCTTGTAAATTTCATCAAACTCGTCTTCTTCTGTCTTTGCAGTACCAGTCATACCTGAAAGTTTATCATACATTCTAAAGTAGTTTTGGAAAGTAATTGTAGCTAGGGTCTTGCTTTCTGCCTTAACTTCTACACCTTCTTTTGCTTCTATAGCTTGGTGAAGACCATCTGAGAATCTTCTACCTTGCATGATACGTCCTGTAAATTCATCTACGATTTCTACTTCGCCATGGTTTACAACATAGTCAATATCTCTTGTCATTGTTGTGTTTGCCTTAAGGGCGTTGTTGATATAGTGAGATAGCTCTAGGTTTTCAGAGTCTGATAAGTTTTCGATACCAAAGAATTGTTCAGCCTTCTTTGTACCTTTTTCTGTAAGGTTTGAAGTTTTTCTCTTCTCATCTACTAAGAAGTCTACATCTTCTACCTTAAACTCCCTATCAAATGGGTCTATATCAGCATCCTCATTAGGATCGATTATCCTACCTTCAAGGGTTTGAATAAATTCATTTGCCTTTTGATAGGTATCTGTTGATTCATCGCCTTGGCCTGAGATAATAAGTGGTGTTCTAGCCTCATCTATAAGGATTGAGTCAACCTCATCGACTATAGCGTAGTTTAAGCCACGTTGTACCATGTCATCTTTGTAGATAACCATGTTATCTCTTAGGTAGTCAAAACCAAATTGGTTGTTTGTACCATAGGTAATATCAGCGTTGTAGTTTTCTTTTCTTTCGCTATTTGTAAGTCCGTAAATAATACAACCAACACTTAGACCAAGCCATGTATGAACTTTACCCATCCACTCTTGGTCACGCTTAGCTAGGTAGTCGTTTACTGTTACTACGTGGACACCCTTTCCTGAAAGAGCGTTAAGATAAGATGGAAGTGTTGCTACAAGAGTCTTACCTTCACCTGTTTTCATCTCTGCTATCTGTCCATTATGTAGTACAATACCACCTAAAAGCTGTACAGGATAATGTTTCATACCTAATACCCTGTCACTTGCTTCTCTAACTACAGCAAATGCTTCTACTAAAATATCATCTAATGTTTCGCCGTTTTTTAATCTTTCTTTAAATTCTACTGTTTTATGTTTTAACTGATCATCAGTTAACTTTTGCATATCTTCATCTAGTGCTAGAATCTTATCGACAATCTTTTTATTTTGTTCGATTTCTTTTTGACTAAATGACTTAAATAAATTAAATAATGCCAAATTTTTCACCTTCCAATTCTTTACTTATCCTACCCTTATTATACAAAATTTCAATCATTGCTAAGCTTTAAGTCTGTAAATATATCCCATCTTTATTTGATGAAAATACCTTGTAAATTTTCCGTAAAATAAATAATAATTATTATAGTCCACTATTTATTATATAGGCTTAATTTACATTATTCAATAGGAGTTTATAATAATATAAAAAGGACCCGAAGGTCCTAATTATTTTTTATATATGTTATAAATAAATCTCAAAGATTTATAAAAATCATTTAGTTGGTACTATCATACCATAGTCGCCCTTTCTTCTCTTGTAGACGACTCTAATTTCCATATCACTAGCATCTTGGTAAACAAAGAAATTATGATTTAATAGTTCCATTTGAAGAATAGCTTCCTCAGCACTCATTGGTTTGACAGGGATAGATTTTTCTCTAGCAATTTTGATTTCTTCTTCATCTTGCTTTTCTTCATCAGATTCATATAAATCTAATGCCTCAAATTTGATTGATTCTCCTGTCTTCCTGTCTCTTTGTAGTCTTGTCTTATGCTTTCTGATTTGTCTAACTAAGGCATCTATAACCCTATCGATAGCATTTTGGTAAGACTGATCTGCTGCTTCTGCACGAAGTATTGTGCCATTGTCTAAAAATACAGTAGCCTCCACCTCAAAATCTACACCTTCCTTAGCAAATTTCAAATCAAGCTCTTCTTCTTCGTGGAAGTATTTATCTAACCTATCAAATTTTTTCTCAGATTCTCTTGTGATGTCATCTGTTAGATTAAAATTCTTAGCTTTGATATTTAGTTTCATAATAACCTCCTATTGTCTTTTTATTTATATACCCACAAACCTTTTCCTCTAATCTTTTTTTTATTTTATCGTATAATATAAATATAATTTACAAAGGAGAATTTATGACTGAAATAAAAGATATTTTAAGCTACGACTTTCTTTCAGAATTAGTAGTTTCTAATGATGGCAACAAAATCGCCTATAAAAAAACTAAAGCAAATGAAAAAGACAATAAATACGACACAGATCTTTTCGTCTATGATAAGAAATTAGAAAAATCATACAGGCTAACAGATTCTGGAGACAATCCTATTTGTAGCTTTGACAAAGAAAATAATCTAATCTATAAAAGATATACTGATGATAAAACTGATAGCTTCTACATCTCAGATGGGGCTGGCCTTGGAGAAGAACTCTTTAAGCTAGACCTTGATGTCAAGTCTATCAAATGGCTAAGAGATGACATTTTCCTAATTTCTGCAAGCAAGAAAAAATCAAAAGAGGAAAAGGAGACAGATAAGGAAAATTCATACTTCAAAGAACTAACCACCCTTCCCTTCTGGTTTAATGGAGTAGGTTTCTTAAAAGATTCCACCACCTATTATTATCTTTACAAGCTTTCTGATAAGTCTCTTACAGAAATTTTAAAATCTGATAAAGATAATAGCGTAGGCATCCTTGATATAGATGACAATATTGAAAAAATCGTCTATACAAGAAGCCACGAAGATTCAAATAGGGTCATGGAATTTCTTGATTCTATAATTCTAAAAGATTTAAAAACCGGCGAGGAAAAAATTCTAAGCGAAAAATCTCACTCAATTTATACAATCAAATTTTTAGAAAATGAGATAGTTTTTGTAGGAAGTGATTTAAAATCAGGTGGAATAAATGAGGACTGCTTCATTTACAAAATAGATGGTGAAGGAAAAATCTCAAAAATAAATGACGATGACTTTGACAAGTCCTTTGGCAATTCCATAGGAACTGACGCTAGATTTGGGGCAGCTAAGACCTTCCAAGTCAAGAATAATAGGCTATACTTTGTAGTAACAGAAAAGGAGGAATCCAAGCTTTATTCAATAAACTTAAAGGGTGACTTCCGTTTAGAACTTGATGGTTGTATAGAGGATTTCTCTGTTACAGATGATGATATATATTATCTAGAAATGGCAAAAGATAGCCTAGCTGAACTTAAAGAAAAATCTACTGGCAAAAGCTTGGTTGAAAATAAAATCAAAAGCCCTGTCTACCCTATAGAAGAATTTAATTTTGAATCTAATGGCGACACCCTAAAAGGTTATGTCCTCTTACCAAAGGACTTTGATAAAAATAAAAAATACCCATGCCTACTTTCTGTTCACGGCGGACCAAAGACAGAATTTTCTGACATCTTCCACCACGAACACCAGACCTTTGCCTCAAATGGCTATATGGTAATCTATACCAACCCACACGGCTCAAGCGGAAATGGGGTCAAATATTCAGACATAAGAGGTAAATATGGAGATATCGATTTTTCTGATCTTATGAATTTTACAGACCTTGCCATAGAAAAATATCCACAAATCGATCCTGATAGAATGGCTATTTACGGCGGATCCTATGGTGGTTTTATGACTAACTGGGCAATAGGCCACACAGATAGGTTTAAGGCAGCTTGTGCCCAAAGGTCAATTTCAAACTGGACCAGCTTTTATGGGGTAAGTGATATCGGCTATTATTTTGCAACAGACCAAACTGCATCAAACCCATACGATAGCCTTGATAAAATGTGGGACCAATCCCCAATCAAATACGCTGATAAGGTAAAAACCCCAACCCTCTTTATCCATTCAGACGAAGACTACCGCTGCCCACTTGAGCAGGGCCTACAGATGTATAATAGGATAAAACTAAATGGAGTAGATACAAAGATGTTCCTATTCCATGGAGAAAACCACGAACTATCCAGATCTGGCAAGCCAAAGGCAAGGATTAAAAGGCTTACAGAAATTAAAAACTGGTTCGATAGGTATTTAAAAGATGAAGATATCAAAGAGTAAAAGCAAAGATTTCCTAAAAAATCTAATAAATAGGCTCAAAGAACACGATATAATGACCTACTCGGCAGCCCTTTCCTTTTATTTCCTGCAAGCCTCCATCCCATTGATGATGGTAGTAGTGCAGGCAATATCAACCTTTTTAAAGGGCAATGAGACAGTCATTTATCAATTTTTGGACCTATTTCCAAAGACAAGTGCAGATTTAATCCTAAGAGCCCTAAATATAATAATTGAATCTAGCCAATCTGCAGCAGTCACAACCCTAACAGTGATTTTCGCCCTATGGTCAGCTACAAGTGGTGTAGATAAGCTAATAATGGCAATAAACCATGCCTATGGTCTAAGCCACCAGTCAAAGGCCATTAAGCAAAGACTGATGAGTGTTGTCTTTACAATAGTCTTCATAGTCTTTATAATGTTCCTCTTAATATTTCAAATATACGGCCCACAGCTTTTAAACATACTTGACCACAAGATAATTGGTACAATAAGTAATTTCTTTGGCAGTGATGTGGAGGCAATCATTGAGTTTCTATCATCGCCAATCTTTACCATCCTAACCCTAGCTGTCCCATTATTTTTGATGTCAGCAGCCCTTGGCATATTTTATAAGTATGCCCCAGGAAATTCAGAAAATAGGATACCCTTTAAGCAAGCCCTTGCAGGTGGTGCTTTTACAACCATAGCAGTCTATGTAACTAGCTTTGCCTATGCTTTTTTTACAAATAATTATTCAAATAAATCCCTAATCTATGGAGCCCTTTCTGGAATCCTAGCCCTCTTTATTTGGCTACTAATCGTATCAGCCCTGCTCATAGTGGGAGCCGAAGTCATAGCAGCCTTTAGGGAAGGCTACAGAGACGAATATTTTGCCAAAGATTTAAATGAAGAGGATGATAAGGAAAGTGTCATAGACAAGGCCTTTGAAGCCATAAAGGAAAAAATACATGAAAAGTGAGTTCAGGAGATTTTTCCTAAATCTCAGACGAGAAATGGATGATAAATATATAAAAAATATGTCAGATAAAATTTGTGAAAATCTCCTTAAATCTGAAATTTATAAGGATAGCCAAACAATCTTTGTCTATGTGTCCATGGCAAAAGAAGTGGAAACAAGAAATCTAATAAAAAAAGCCCTAGCAGATGGCAAGGATATCTATGTGCCAAAGATTATAGATAGACAGATGAAGGCTTGTAAGTTAAATGACCTAGATGACCTTGAGCTTGGACTTTTTGGTATTCCTACAAGTAGAGATAATGACTTTATAGAAAATCCAGACCTAACCATCACCCCTGGCCTATCTTTTGATGAGGAAAAAAATAGGCTCGGCTATGGTGGCGGATATTATGACAAGTTTTTCGCCAAAAATAAAACAATAAAAGCAGGGCTTATGATTTCAGATTTTCTATCCATAAAGCTTCCGATAGAAAATACTGATGTCAAAGTAGATTTTATAATCACAGAAGAAAAAAATTACTAGATCAAATCCCTAATTATCAAGCTTTATTTCATACTTGCTAAGATTTTGTTAAAAATATATTTGACATAATAAAAAAAACTATGTATAATCGAAACATAGAAAATAGACTATGAGAAGAAAAGTAGATTTAATCAAGCACACCTAGAGAGACTACGTGTGGTGAAAGTAGTTTGGCAAGATTAGATTGAAAATGGCCTTTGAGTTTCTTATCCGATATTTAAGATAAGACGGATTCGCCCGTTATAGCGATAGGGTATGCTAGTACCCGATGAGTTATTAATTGTGAAATTAATTTGAAATTAAGGTGGTAACACGTGGCAAAGCCTCGTCCTTTACAGGACGGGGCTTTTTTTATTACGCATTACCTACATGGAATATTTTCTAAGGCGCCTAAAGTTAGAATGTAACAAAAATTAGAAAATTATTAAAAGAGGTATAAAAAATGTCAGAAAGATTTTTAATTGTAGGATCATTACTTAGAAACGAAGAATTACTAAAATATAAAAGAGAAATAGAAAAAAGAGATGATATATCATATCCTTTCTACGATGACTTTGAAGGATATAAGGAATGTGAAGATAAGGCTGTAGAAGAAGTAGTAGAAAAACAAATCGCAGCAGGCCTTACAGAAGTAACAGATGGTGAATATTCTAAATCCCTATGGCATCTAGACTTTGTTTGGGGACTTAAAGGCGTAGAAAGATATATCAGAGAAAGCGGATATTTCTTTGAAGAAAAAGATTGTTGCAGCAAATTTGAAACCAGACGTGATATAGGCCTTAGATTTGTAGGCAAACTATCAGGCAAAAACCACCCATTCATAGACCATTTCAAAAGACTAAAGAAAATTGTAAATGGCAGGGCAGCCATCAAACAATGCATCCCTTCCCCATCTCACATCTTTGGTGAAGCTATTGGATTTGGATTTTTAGAAGACTCTTATTATAAATCAGAAGCAGACTTTGAAGCTGACCTCATCCAATCCTACAAAGAATTTTTGGATGATTTTAAAGCCGCAGGTGGTGAAATTGTCCAATTTGACGATTGCCTATGGGAACAATTTGCAGATGAGGCTGAAAATGCTCAATTTGATGGCAAGGCAAGAAATGAGAAAAACCTAGCCCTAGCAGAAAAGTATATAGCCATAAACAACGAAGTCATCGACTATGGTCACAAGCTGGGACTTAAGGTCTACACCCACAACTGCAGAGGCAACTACGCATCTCGCCACTTCACAGATGGTTCTTATGATTCAATAGCAAATCTCTTCTTAAAGAAACAAAACTACGATAGGTTCTACCTAGAATGGGATGATAAAAGAGCAGGCAGCCTAGAAAGCCTCAATGCCCTAAAAGATAAGGACTGCGAGATCGTCCTAGGCTTCTTATCATCAAAGACAAACACCCTAGATGATGAAGAAAGATGTCTAAAACTCCTAGAAGAAGCCAGCCAGATAATAGACAAAGACAGACTCTACCTCTCCCACCAATGCGGTTTTGCATCATGCGATAATGGTAACGAACTAAGCGAACAAGAACAATGGGATAAAATTGCCCAAGGCCAAGAAATCGCCGCAAAATTCTGGAGCAAATAAAATCACTCCTTACTTATTAAATCTCTCCTTGTTATATAAAGAAAACTCGAGCTAAAACTCGAGTTTTTCTTTACCTAATTTTCTTCTTTTTTTCTACTAATATATAAGGCACCTGTTGATCCTACTAGAGTACATACAATACCAGCTACTGATTCTACACCTGTTTTGACGTTAGGTCTGTTAGTTTTTGGTATTTTTATAGAATTATTAGCCTTATTTTTCTTTCCATCTAGCTTAGAGCTTTCCTCTTTAAGCTTAGGATCTTCTGCTTTAGTCTCAGATGGATCATTTGCTTTTGTCTTATCTGGATCTTTTGTACCTGGATTATCAGGATTTTTCTCCTCTGGGACCTTAGATTCATCAGAAGATGGAGTCTTTGGATTAGTTTCTTCAGGACTTTCAGGAATATTAGGTTTATCCTCAGGTGTACCTGGGGTTGGTGGTGTTGTTTCTCCTGGGGTTGTGCCACCTGGGGTTGTGCCACCTGGAGTGGTTCCGCCTGGGGTTGTGCCGCCGCCTGGGGTTGTGCCGCCGCCTGGGGTTGTGCCGCCTGGAGTGGTGCCGCCTGGAGTGCCGCCGCCTGGGGTTGTGCCGCCGCCTGGGGTTGTGCCGCCACCTGGGGTTGTACCGCCTGGGGTGTCTCCACCTGTACCTGGAGTATCGCCGCCTGTTCCTGGGGTTTCTCCACCTGTACCTGGAGTATCGCCGCCTGTTCCTGGGGTTTCTCCACCTGTGCCTGGGGTTTCTCCACCTGTGC
>NZ_JBGMEF010000047.1:0-3665 GCF_046365475.1 Anaerococcus kampingae | reverse complement strand
GATTTAACTATTCTGCAACATCACCTTAAAAATTATTTTTGATTTAATTTCTTTTTTGTAAATATGGCCTACCTCTAGCTTAGGGTGAAGATTTCTAATTAGGATATTAACTAATATTTTTACGGCCTCACGCCCTTCTTCTAGGGGATTATTGTCTATTATGCACTTGCATATATCTTTCCTAAGATAAGATTCAGATTTTTTATTTCGTCCAGCTATTATAAAAAACACATCATCCTTTAATTTATAATTTTCTATCTTATCCGCCAGATAATTGCTCGCCCTAGCCGTTGTTGCAAAAGCTATATCGATTTTTTGCTCTGCCAATAATTCTTTTATTTTTTCATCTAGGTCTTCTTCAAATTGATCAAAGGAATATATATTTGACTCAGCGTGATTTTTGGCCAAATAAGCTCTAAAACCAAAGCTTGTTAGGTCCTCACCAAAAAATTTTTCCTTTTGATTTTCAATTAATAATACATTTTTAAAGTCTTTTTTGAAATAGCCAAACATCTCTCCAGCCAGTCTACCTATTACTTCTGCCTGGTCAGTTACAAGGAAATTAGCCATTAAATCATGTTTTTTCTTGTGGATAGCAATTACAGGTACATCATTATCATAGAGATCATTTATATAATCAGTAAGCTCGAAGTTATCTCCTATTAGATAAACTAGGATGGCATCTATTTTTACCCCTTGATTTTCAAGGGCAGCCAACTTATCCAAGTATTTCCTATCAACTTCATCAAAAGATTGACCCTCATAATATAGTTCGTGAAATTTAATATTAAAATTTTCTACTTCCCTTTTGCCTGACTTATAGCCCCTCCAAAGTAAGTCAGTGTAATAGCTCGCATTTTCATCCTTTATTGGAAAAATTACCACTACATTCATTTCTTTTCGCATTGTTTTAGCTATGACATTGGGGGTATAACCCATTTCTTTCGCCATTTCTATAACCTTGTTACGGGTCTTTTCTCCAACCCCTTCCTTGTTATTTAAAGCTCTTGAAACTGTCGCGGTACTTACTCCCAATTTATTGGCAAGGTCTACAATGTTTATTTTACTCATACTTATCTCCTTAAATGACCAAGGTCAAGAGCAAATAGGCTGCCCCGCCTGCGACCATGACCTTTATTGGGTCCAGGTCTTTTTTTAGCATTATTATTAGTGAACCTATAAATATTCCTAGCATTTTTATATCAAAACTGGCTAGGGCTGGGGACGCTTCGCCAAACATGGCCGTTTTTCCTATGTCTATGCCTGCTATTAGGATCATCACGACTATGGCTGGCCTTAGGTATTTTAGGATATTTTCTATTAGGGCTAGGTCCTTGTATTTTTTATAAAAATATGACAGAGCTCCGACAATTATTGCCGATGGTAGGATGCAGCCGGCTGTGGCTACCATGGCTCCAGCAAGGCCTGCAACCCTTGTCCCTACAAAGGTTGCGGAATTTATGGCAATAGGTCCTGGTGTCATTTGGCTGATGGTGATTAGGTCGTTAAACTCACTTGCCCCTAGCCAGGCATTTTCTACCACTACCTCTTGTTGGATGAGGGGTAGGGCTGCATAGCCTCCCCCAAAGGAGAATAGGCCGATTTTTATAAAGCTTATAAATAATTTAAGAAGCATGCTTTCTCCTTTCAATAATCGAACTTATTGTGCCAAGGACTATCAGGCTTAAGATTATATAGACAATATTGACCTTAAAAATAAAGGCTGCTATAAAAGCTGCCACCATTATGATAGGGGCAATTTTTGACCCTTCCTTTAGGATATCCTTAGTCATATCGTAAGATACCTTAAAAATCAGAGCGGCAATTGCTGCCTGCATGCCCTTTAGAAAGGTTGCTATATAAATATTTGAGATGAAGGCCTGATAAAACATCGAAATTACCGATATGATTATAAGGGGTGGTAGGCTTGTGCCAAGGATTGCAACGACCATACCAGGGATCCCTCCTATTTCATAGCCTACAACCACAGATGCATTGATTGCGACAGCTCCTGGTGCCGACTGGGCTATGGCTGTCATATCGAGCATTTGCTCTTCATCTATCCATTTTAATTTATCTACAAAACTATCTTTCATAAGGGTTATGATTACATAACCACCTCCAAAGGTGAAGGCTGAAAGATAGAAGGTTGACTTAAAGATTTGCCATAATTTATTTTTCATATCTACCTCTTTCTCCTTACACTTTACTATTTATTTTCTATCTTTCTTGGGTATAAATAAATCGGAGGGATTATGAAGGTAATTTTAGCAGTTGATAAAAATTGGGCCATAGGCAAGGATAATAAGATGCTTTACGATATAAAGACAGACCTTGCCCACTTTAAAAATACGACCATGGGATCGGTTTTAATTATGGGAAGAAAAACCTTCGATTCAATGGGCAGGGCCCTACCAGGTAGAGAAAATCTGATTTTATCTAGAGATAAAAATCTAAAAAGAGAGGGAGCCAGGGTCTTTAATGATCTAGAAAGCCTTCTTTCCTATATAAAGAATCTTGATAAGGAAACTTTCCTAATTGGAGGGGCAGAACTTGTAGACCTGCTTATAGATTATTGCGATGGAGCCATCATTACAAAGATTGATGCCACAAGACCTGCAGAAATTTTCCTTCACAATTTCGATACAGATCCTAATTTTAGGATAAAAAGTGAGTCTGATCCAATTTTTGAAAATGGACTTAGCTTTAAATATGTAGAATATGAAAGGATAAAAAATGAAAGATAAGATACTTTTTGTAAGCGACCTCTGCCCAGATTGTGCAAATATCCTAGCAGAAGCCAAAGAAAACCCAGAAAAATACGCAGAATACGACATGGTAAATATAACCTCATCCATGCCAAGCCTTAAGCTATTTCTAAAATATAGGGACACCCTAGATGGCTATGCTGATGTAAGGGCAGCCCACAGGGCAGGAGTGCCTTCTGTAGTTATTGGAGAAAATGAAGTAGAATTTTTATAAAGAGAAAAGACCAGCTAAAAAAATAGCTGGCCTTTTTGATAGGCTTCATCAGGTTTTCCTATCATAAATTTAAGCTTAATTAAATTCATTATGGGACCACATAGAAATTATTTTTATGATTTTCTCCTCCTCATAAACTTGATAAACCAGTCTATGTTTGATATTTATTCTCCTTGAATAAGCTCCTTTTAGGTCACCTAGAAGTTTCTCATAAGAAGGTGGTCTTTGGTAGGGATTTTCTTTTATTAGGTCTATAAGATTTTTTGTTTTTGTATCAAGCTTTGCTTGCTTTAGCTTTTTAATATCTCCTGTAGCTTTCTTGGTGTAGACAATCTTATACATCTACCAAGTTACCTCTTCTTCGCTTATACACTCATCTAGAGGCATAGCTAGGCCTTCTAGGATTTTTTGGTTTAACTTATCATTTAGCTTTATTTCCAATGTAGCAAGTAGGTTGTTGTAATCTTCTTCGCTTATTAAAACAGCATTTCCATCCTTGCTAGTAATATTAATGGCTTCATTGTACATGGTAGTTCTTTTTACAATATTATAAAGGTCTTTCCTAAAATTTGAAACATTTACCTTATCCATCCTATCCTCCTAGTTATAAAAAACGTACGCTTTTTTTATTATTGTACCTCAGGTTTAAGAATTGATAATCGAATAGGGGCTAAGATCTAGCC
>NZ_JBGMEF010000046.1:0-18193 GCF_046365475.1 Anaerococcus kampingae | reverse complement strand
GCCTCCCCTTATTACGAAGATTCAATAGAATATAGATATCATTAATTACAATATGACAGTACAAAGAGTTAAAGTCTATAATAATATTATCTTGGATAGTAAAAAAGAGGTCCTAGGGAGCCTGGCTCCCTATTCTACCTCTTTTGGATGTTCCAAGTCTTCATTTTTGAAAAAGTCTGTCCCATCATTTGCATTGTCTTGGTTTGTTGCAAATACTGATAGGTATTCCTTGCCGCCTATCTTATAAGCAACTTCTACCCTTAGATATTCTATGAAATATTTCTCGTATTGTATGGAATATCTCTTAGTTTTATAAATATAGGTCTTATCATCAGCGATTATTGGCTCTAGCTTTATTTCTCTTTTCTTATCTGGGTCCCTGTAGTCTGAAGCGTAGGCTGTGATTTTTACGCTTAAGTCTTCTGGGCCTACTTTTTTGCCATCTTTGTAGAAAGTTAAAGTGAAGCCACCGCCTTGGTTTAGGTGGATTGATGGGATATCTCCCTCAATTCTACCAGCAATTTTATCTTTTATCCCTTCAAGTTTTTTCTTGCTTAAATTTCTATAATCTTCTGCCCTTAGGGTTTTGGTGATTGGGTCTCTTTCATCATATTCTATTTTTGCTTCCATTCTGACTCCATCGACCTCGTTGTTTCTCATAAAATTAGGTGTTTGGTGAAAGATATATAGGTTAAGACCTATTAGGCCTAGGATTAGGCAGGACAGGCCTATTAGTATTTTCTTTACCATAAGTCCCTCCTCTTATTGGACTGATAGTTTGTTTTTGTGGAAATAATTTATCATTGCAAAGTAAAGACCATTAAAGGCTAGTAGGACTCCCAAGATTGCTAGAAAGGAACCTAGGGTGAAATCAAAGGCGCTGATGCCTACTTGGGCGGTATTTTGAGCGACTTCTACCATTTTTATTATCTGAGTATCTGCTAAAAGGCCAAAGACCTTAAGGTATAGGTAGGCTTGACCGATAAATAGGACTGCTAAAATCATACCATTTGCCATTTTTCCTAGTTTATTAAAAGGACTTGCTGCCCCTAGGGTATTGGTTGCCATTATCATTTGAGCCAAGACTAGGGCAAATCCAAAGACTATTACTAGAGATTTGATGATTGCTAGCCACATTTCTCCTTTTATTGTTCCTAGTAGCCTAAAGACTTCTCTCATAAATTCTCCAAAGCTTAGGGCTCCTCCTGGATTTACTGCTACAAAGGCAAAGAGGTTAATTATGGAAATTATCACTATGATCAATCCCATGATTACAAGGTTCATTAGCCTGGCTAGGTTTATTTTCTCTGATGAATAAGGAAGGCAGGTGTAAAATGAAGCCCCGTCCTTATAAAATCTCCTGTTGTCGTTATTGGCCAAAAATACAAGGGCTACAAGGGGACCAAAGGACATGGCCACTGCCCCTATGGCGACTATGGCAAATAAGGGCTCAAAGCCTGTAGCTGAGTAAAGGATCATTCCTGTAATCCCCAAGATTAGGGGCATTAACATGCAAGGTAAGACTGTTTTTATATCTTCTTTGAATAAAAGTCCGATTAATTTTCTCATTATAAGACCTCCGTAAAGTAATCTTCTACGCTCATGTGGTTTTCCTCTCTTATTTCATCAACGCCCTTATCAAGGATGATTTTCCCTTCAGAGATGGCTATGACTTGGTCAAGGATTCTCTCAATTTCGCTTATTAAGTGGGTTGAAATTATTAAGATTCCCTGGTAGTCAAAATTTTCTATTATAGTCTTTAGCATGATGCGTCTTGCCTTTGGGTCAATGCCTGTCATTGGCTCATCCAAAAGGTAAATCTTTGTCCTCCTTGAAAGAGTAGCTGCAATTTGTACCTTATCTCTCATTCCCTTGGAGCATTCCTTAACCCTTAGGTCCTTGTCAATGCCAAAGGATGCCAAAAGCTTAAAATACCTTGATAGGTCAAAGTCTTCATAAAATCTTTTGTAAAGGTCGCCAATCTCCCTTACCCTCATTGATGGATAAAAAGGAAGGTGGTCTGGTTGGTAAGAAACTAGGCTATTGGTCTCTCCGCCTGGCCTTTGACCTGCAATTTTTACTTCTCCCTTATAATTTTTCTCAAGACCTGCTAGGATTCTCATAAGGGTAGACTTGCCGGTGCCATTTTCTCCTACAAGACCCACAATCTTGCCATCATCTAGCTTTAGGTTCATATTGTCCAAAACCTTCCTGCCTCCATAGGAAAGGCTTAAATCTTTAATCTCTATCATAATTCCTCCCAATACTTATCAAGCTCTCTTAGAGCCTCTTTCTTTTTTATATTTAGGCTTTCCATGCCGATTATAAAGTCATCTGCTATCTTGTTAAAGGCTCTGTCTGAGAGCCTTGCTATTTTCTTCTCATCTTCTGTTACAAACCTGCCAGCTGTCCTCTGGCTTTCACAAAGGCCTTCTCTTTCAAGCTCAGCCAGGGCTCTTTGGATGGTGTTGGGATTGACCTTATAAGCATTAGCAAGATTTCTTACCGAGTCAATCTTTGCCCCAGGCTGCCAAGTTCCTGTTGAGATCTTAATCTTGAAATCCTCCACCAATTGGATGTAAATTGGTCTACTTTCATCAAAATCCATCTACTCACCTCTATTCTGATTTTGTACTATTGTATTATTATCTTAATACAATCTTACCACCTAAATTTACGACTGCAAGTCTTTTTAGAAATTTTTTATCTATGGTATAATGATTAACAAAGAATTTTATTAGGGAGAATATCATGAAGTTAATTATAGAAAATCTGTCCAAAGCCTTTGCCAAAAAGGAAGTCCTAGCGAGTGCATCTTTCACCTTTGAAAAGGGTATAATTTACGCTCTTTTGGGAAGAAATGGATCAGGTAAAACCACTCTTTTTAGGCTAATTACTGATGGGCTTGATAAGGATAGTGGAGAGGTCTTTTTGGAAGAAAATGGAATTAAGCGAAAACTAGAATTTAAGGATATATTTTTCATGGTGGCTGAGCCAGAGCTTCCTAAATTTCTAACCGGCTATGAATTTATCAAATTTTTTATAGAAGCTAATAAGGAAAATATCAAATCAAGCAAATCAATCGAAGAATACTTTGCCCTAGTAGATTTTGACATAGAAGATTCCCATAGACTCATCCAGGGCTATTCTACAGGTATGAAAAATAAGATTCAGATGCTGATGTTTTTGATCCTAAGGCCAAGGGTAATTCTCATGGATGAGCCTCTTACAAGCCTAGATGTGGTGGTTCAGCTTGAGATGAAAAAAATTATAAGGGAAATCCACGCTGATCATATAATTATTTTCTCAACCCACATCCTCCAGCTGGCCAAGGATATATGTGATGAGATCGTCCTCTTATCTGACAAGAAACTCCAAAAAGTTGAGGAAAATCTCATCAAAAATCCTGATTTTGAAGATAAGATTATCACCCTGCTTTCTGGAGAAGGAGAGAATATCAAAATCAAGGAAGAAGTGGAGGCCATAAATGGATAGGGTGGCAAGAGTTTTTATCATCAAGCAGAGGGTTGAACTATCAGAAATGGTCAACGGCATTATCTGGGCCTTAAGAAAAATCCCCTTGATAGGGAAGTTTTTAGGAGATAAGTATAAATTTTCATCAATAAAATACTTTATCCATAGCTTCTACCCTATCTTTGCTATTATAAAGGAACTTTTCAAGTCAGCCCTTGCCTGTGGCATTGTTTTTCTTTTTGTAAATAGCATCTTAAGCATCTCCTATAACATCTTTCAGGCTAATGTCAGCTATGCAGCTAATAAGGCTGATTTTTTGCAAACTGCTTATAGTTATTTGCTGCCCCTATACCTTTATTGGCTCTTTGCCCTATTTAGAAATATCGTGGAAGATTCCATGAGTGATTTGAAAAAATACTACCAAAACTTCCGCATGAATCCGGAAGAAATAGTCAAGGCTAACCTATACTTCAAGCCTTTAATGAGGTTTTTTGCAAGGTCTATTGTTCTGATGATTGGTTTCCATTTTTTAGGCAAGGCCAACCCACTTTTGACCCTAACTTTTTCTTTTATATTATTTTTAACAGAAATCGAGGCGTCTGTCTTTTGGATGAATATCGGACTAAAAGACAAAAAGAAAATCCTCTCTAACGGATTATTTCAAACAATCTTAGCCTTTGTTGCTTATGTTATCCTTAGCGACCTTATTCTTTTTTTCGGATTGGAAAATAAGCTAGTCTTAACTGTTATTTTTATAGGTTCGATTTTAGGCTTTGCCTGGTCTGTATCCTATCTCAAAAACTTTGATAAGTATGGACTTATCATAGAAAAATCTCTTAGAGAATATGACGATTTAATGGAAGAAATCGACGCAAGCCCGGCAGCAAGTGTTAAACTTAAGGATAAGGATATTGATAATAAAAAGGTAAAAGGCGAGGGCTTTGCCTACCTGAATAATATATTTTTTAGAAGGCACAGGAGGATTTTGCTTAAGCCTGTCCTTATAAAGTCAGGAATCCTAGCCGCCCTTCTTACAATTTTGATAAGCTTTTTACCATTATTTGAGAAGAATATAGATGGCGACCTTGTTGAAATGCTGGTAATCTTCGTCCCTCTTGCTACTTACATGCTTTGCAAGCAGGATAATATCTTAACAGCCTTTTTCATAAATTGCGACCAAGGCCTAATCCCTTATGGTTTTTATAGACAGCCTACAAACCTTCTAACTATGTACAGGGCAAGGCTTATCTCCCTTCTAAAAATAAATGCCATACCTGCCATAGTTTATGTGCTTGGCCTTGTTGGCGTATTTTTAAGGCTTAACAGGACTGATTATATCTTTGCCCTAGAAGCAGCTGCCTATATACTTTTGGCGGGAGTATTTTTTACAAGCCTGCCCCTTGCCCAATATTACCTCTTTCAGCCTTTTAATGCTGAAGGAGCCAAGGTCGGCAAGATATCAGGCGCAATAGATATGGTAGTTTATATCTTCTGCTTCAATGCAATAAGATTTACCGGAGGAATAAAGACCCCAATCCTAGTTATCGGCTCATCTGTCTTTATTCTATTATTTACAATTATAACTAGTCTTTTGATTTTAAAAATAGGGCCTAAGACCTTTAGGTTGAAAAATTAAGACTAAAAAACAGGGACTACTGACCTGAACCCCAAAATCCGGAATACGGATGGAGGAGTTTTTATGTCAGAATCCCTGTTTTTATTTTCTATAATTTTGCCATATCCCTTGTGATGAATTTCTTTAGCAATAGGATTATTACTACTGTTATTATAAATTCAACACCTAGGAAGGTTCCGTTGTAGGCTATTGAGTAAGCCCAAACATTTTGTCCTTCTGGTGCATAGGATCCAAAATAAATAACCCCTGTTAGGACGTGGCAGATGAATCTTGCAAATACGCCTAAGAATGTTCCAAAAAGAACTGGTTTAAGTTCGTGTCTTTGGTTAAATGATTCTGAGAAAAATCCTACAAGTCCCAAAGCTCCGAAAGCTAATGGATAGTCAAGAAAGGCTTGGATTGGGTGGAAGATTGAACCGCCTAAAAGCATATCTAAAACTCCATATACAGCACCTACAAGGATACCTGGGCCTGCACCATATCTAATTGCAAATATAATAAGAGGGATCATTTGACCAGCTGTTACTGAACCACCTTGTGGCATAGAAAATAGCTTAATTCTGCCTAAGATAAAGGATAAGGCAATCATAATTCCTGCTTCTGTCAACATCTTTACTGACCAATTTTTCTTCATAAAAAAATACCTCCTTTACACAATACTTGCTAGAGGTATAAAGCACTTACCTCCGCCAGCATTACCTGGATCAGGTTAAGGGTATGATCTCAGCTGACTAAAAGTCGGCACCCCTAGTGATATAAATATTATACAGTTTTATATTAGTATTCAAAGATACTAATGAAAAAATAAGTGTTCAATCAAAATCTTAATCCCTAAGCCAATTAGGATAAGGCCACCTGTAAGCTCTGCCATTTGCTTAGACTTTAGACCGAGTTTTGATCCAATCTTAAAACCAATCACAGATAAGATTGCGGTGATTATTCCAATAGTTGAGGCTGACTTTACTATATCAATATTTAAAAAGGCAAGGCCCACACCCACTGCCAGGGCATCAATTGATGTAGCTATCCCCATCTTGGCTAGGGATAAAAAGTCAAAGCCATAATTTAATTCACAATATTCTTCTCTTGATTCCTTAATCATTTGTATGCCCAAGATTAAAAGCAAGAAAAAGGCAATCCAGTGGTCTATAGCCCTGATTTCTTCGGCAAAATTCCTCCCCAAGGAAAAGCCGATAACAGGCATAAGGGCTTGGAAAAACCCAAAGCATAGGCCAACAGATAGGCTGTTTTTAATAGAGTGAGTTTTTTCTGAAAGCCCCTTGAAAATACTAGCTGCAAAGGCATCCATAGCAAGGCCAACAGATAAAATAAGTAATGATGCAGTATCCAAAATTTCCTCCTAGCTAATTACACAACGCTTTTTTACTTAACCAGAAGGAAAGAAAAATGCAAATCAATTCCTAGATTTCCTTAAGTTTATCAGCCCTTATATAGAAATTTTGCCCAGCAAGACTTACATAAACAAAACCATCTTCCTCTTCCAAGATTACCCTCACCACGCTATCTTTAGGGATTTTGTCAAAGGCAGTCTTTTCATCCTTATCAGAATAAATTTCAGCTTCTTCCTTAACCATGTAATCAAGGCCTACAGATATTTCTTTTTTGACCTTAATGCCGGTACTTGGCCTTTCCTCAATATCTATACCCTTATAAGAAGTCTCAGTCTTCCCGCATCCTGCAAGGATTATCATTAGGGCAATTACCACTAATCTATTGATAATAAACCACCCCGAACTCAGAAAGACCCAAATCTTTCAAATCTCTTATAAGCTTATCTAGGTCAGCCTTCCTTGTTTTATTGTTTACCAGGATAATTTTCATATCCTCAATACCAGCCGCAAGAAAGGCTTCTTTTTCATCCTTTTCATCTATTATTACATAGTCATATTCTTCTTTATATCTTGCTATATCCTTAGCAAAGTCATCTGTATCCATGCTTTGGCTTGGATTTTCCCCTAAATATTTATAGGCAAAAAAATCTTCTATTTTTTTATCTTCACTAGCCACAAATAGAACTTTTTTATTCTTAGCAAGTTCTCTTGCAAGGTTTTCTGCAAAACCATTAGTATCCTTGCCAAGACTAGCAAGGCCAATGACACCATTTTTGTATTTATAGGCTAATTTCGCCTTAATCTTTGTAAGTTCATCACTCTTTCCAAGCACAGGATAAGAAAGCTCAGCTAAATCATCCAAGCTTGCTATCCTATCAGACATAAGGGTCTTAATAATTATGATAATAAGCCCTAAAAACAAGCCAGCAAGACCAGCTGCCACAGAGAAAATATAGGTCTTTGTCTTTGATGCCTTATTTACTAAAACATCATGTAGGTAGGCGAAATTATCTGCATTTAAGTAGTCTTTAGCCATTAGCTTAAAATTTTCACAAATAGACTTAAGACTATCAGCAGCCCTTTTCTTATCCTGATCCCTATAAGTGAAGGAAATAAGGCCAGCCTGAGGATTTACCTCGTAGTCTGCTCTAGCCATCACATCACTATAGGTTAAATCAGATCCTCCCACTTCGAGGGCATCATCTACCTTTTGATAAAGATCAGGCGATTTCAAAATCTCCATATAAATATTTGCAAGTTTCTCATTTAAAACAAGTTTATTGTAAGAAACCTCTTCCCCATCTTCAGCTGCAGCAATCAAAACAGCAGAAGCCTCATATGTCCCTCCATTTTTATGAAGGCCAAGGCCCAAAACTAGGCCAAAAAATAATATAGGTGGGATAATAAGAAGAAGCAAATTTCTCTTAATCCCTTCAATTAGTTGATATGTTGTAACTTTTCTCATTTTATACCCTTTCATTTTTTCTATCGCAATGAATTAATAGCCATATGGTTAGTAAAAAAGAAATCATATGGTGGAGCGTCTACTGCTATATAAACTGCGTATGGCAAGACAAATACTAGGACTGCCAAGATTAGCATAAAAACAGCCAGACTATCTTTTTCCTTCACTTCCTTTATCAAAAGCGGAATCAAAAATATTTGCATGACTGTAAAAAACGAACTAAATCTAAAGGCTATTGCTGTTGATGACCTAAAGACAAGGACTACCACAAGCCCATAAAATACAGCCTTTACTGCCGCACTATCAATCGTATTTTTCTTAAAAGTCCCCTTATCAAAATACATGATAGTCATGACAAAGAGGGCCAGGGCGAAAATAATCCTTGGGTCATAAAGCTTCATAGCATAGGCAAATTGCCCCTCAAAGGTGTAATTTATAATCTTTGTCGCCATTCTAGCAAGACCCACAGCCCCTAAGACCTTGGCCAAAATGCCAAATAAAAGCTTAGAAAATACCGATACCACCAGGCTAAATCCTACTATTATTGATTTAGTTAAATTTGATAAGTCAAACTTAAGATATATCAAAAATGGCAACAAAATCACGGCTGACTTATGAAAGCTATAGGCCCAGATAAAGGCCAAGATGCTTAAGATATTTTTCTCTTCTGTCATTAGATATATGGACAAAACTCCTAAACCTATTGCTGTGGCTGTTCTTGATGTTTGCATATCAAATTGCAAAAATGTCTGCATGAAAATTATAGCAGATAAAAAGGGCATCCTAGATTTCTTAGCCACCACATAGCTTATCGGTCCAATTGACAAAAGATTCATAAAAGCTATAACCCATTGGCGAGATAGACCCAAAAGATTGACTATAAAGGCTGTCAACCTAAAGGAAAACTCCACCGCATAATGGGAATCAAAAAGCTTAGTAGTATCTGTGCCAATATCTCTAGCAAACCACAAGTAATTGTAATAATCAGCATCCCCTGATCCCCTTGTGGCAGAAAAAATTAGCATAAGGCCAAACATTGCACAGATTGCCAGATTTTTCTGATATTTTTTATTAAATTTTATAAGGCTAAAGCAAATGAACATCAAAAGCTCTAAGCAAAATAATAATGTAAATCCCAAAATAATCCTCTCTTAGGTCTCATTATACCCCATTGGTCAGAATTATTTAAAATGAGAAACTTTAAAATTTTACAAAGACTTTACACAAACTTTTTATGAAATAAACAATACTCATATATTATAAAGATGGAAAACAGATAGAAATCGACTAACTCTTCCTTAATACAAACTGTTTTCTAAAACAAAAACTTACCCTCAGTTTTTGTAAGGCTAATATTTTTGATTAACTCAAAAGCAAAAGTCCACCAGATCGGTGGATTTTTTGTTTGCAAGAAAAAAGGGGCTGTTGCAGAATGAATAAATCGCCCCAAATCACTAGATGAACCTTGTGGAAAATTTTGCCTCCACGAGCCGGCAGGCTAGGCCAAAAATTTTCCACAAGAACCCTCTAGTGATGGGACGATAGTTATTCATAATTTTGCAACAGCCCCTATAAATTTCTATCTAATTGATACCCTACCAAAGCCTGTGCTAGCCTTGATTTCTAGGTCTGCTTCATCATTTGTTGTTGATATTTCATATCCTGTGCTTGTTTTAATCTTGTTTTCAAATTTTTCTGTTACATTTGTAGCTGGGCTTTCTACAAAGGCCCTAATCTCACCTGGATAATCTGTTGTATCAACAACCACAGCACCATTTCTTGTGTCTAAGTCAATCTCTTTGGTGTTTTTGATATTGTAAACTCTAATTGAGCCTTGGTTTGAATCTGCGCTAAACTTATCGCTTTCAAGCCCATCTACTCTCACATTGCCATTTACAGTATCAACTTCAGCCAATTCTCCCCTTAGATTTGCCAAGTAAATAGCACCATTTACATTATCTATAGAAAGCTTACCCAAGGTATTTTTAATATCAATTTTGCCATTTACATTGTCTATATCAATGGCAGCCTTAATATTTATAAGGTTAATCTTGGCATTTACTGTATCGATATTTAAATTATCAAAGTCAACATCTGCCACTTCAACCTTACCATTTACAGAATCTATATTTAGATTTTCATAAAGAGCCTTGCCTAGGGCTAGCTTTAGATTTACGCTGGCTTGGACATTCTTATAAGCTTCATTTTGGCTTATTGAAAGCTTTCCATCTTTTATCTCTACATCTAAATAATCATCAAGATTAGGCTTTTTTGAATAAATATCATAACTTAATATAATTCCAGGATCATCAGCCTTTTCTACAATTATATCCCCATTAACTAGGTCGATATTAATATTATCTATTTCATCATCAATCCTAATATCCTTGTGGGTGTTAAATTCTCCCTTAATATTAAAATTATTTAAATCTATCATATTATCAAGGTCGATATTTGATAGGGTTTCAGTCGCCTTTTTAATTATATTATCAACTGCTGAGGTGATTTTTCCACCCAAGTCGTTGTCAGATTTTTTCTTATCGCCTATGGCTGCAAGGAGGTCACTAGCTTCTTCGACTGTGATTTTGCCATCCTTAAGCATATTTAAAATCATTTGTTTTTCTTCAGTCATTATTAATCTCCTCTAAAAGTTCCTTGGCTTTTTCTGGACTAATCTCGCCATTATCTAGCATATTTAGGATATCTAGCCTATGACTCTTCTTATCAATTTTGCCGCCAAGTTTTGCTACTATCTTATCAATCCTATTTCTAACTGTTGGATATGAAATACCTATTTCTTCTCCAACATCCTTAATTGAACCTCTTTTTTGTAAAAATAATTCTATAAATTCTTTATCTTCTTTGTCTAATTTTGAGAAGTTATCTATCTCAAACTCACCACTTACTTCTGTAAAACATGAATTGCATCTATAGGAAGTAATCACCATTTGATCACCACAATTTGGACATTTATTAATCATAGCCCCTCCTTTTGTCTAAATTATACTAGGCCTTTTAAGATTTGTAAAGTCAGAATTAATTATTTTAAGTTTTTATTTTAAAATGTTTAATTTATCGTTTATGGTAATTCGTAAATTAAAAAAGATAGATGCAAATATGCTTCTATCCTTAATATATATTATATATAAACATTCTCTGTTGAATCTATGATTGAAATTTCTAACAAAGATTCCTTAACGCTATTAAGATGGTATATAAGCGACTGCCTACTTTCATCAAGATTTTGGGATTTTAAACAATATAATAAATCCAAATGCTCTTTTATACTCTTAAAAGACCTATTTGATGCCCTAGAAGCTATCCTCCTGAATCTCTCTATCTGAGAATTTAAATTGTTTAAAATATAAAATAATTTTTTGTTACCAGATTTTTTTATAATTAACTCATGTAATTGCTTATCTGCTTTGTGACTATCTTCCCACTTAAAATTATCACCTAAATACTCAAATTTTTCTATTAAATCATCAATCTCTTGACTAGTTATCCTATATATGCTTTTTTCAAGTGCTAACGATTCTAAAGATATCCTTATATCAAAAATATCAGATATATCTGTAGGACTTATGTAAGAAACCATGGAAGATCTCCCGTTGAAATTACTTACTAAACCATCTTTTTCTAAATCTCTTAGAGCTTCACGTACTGGTGTACGAGATATGGATAAAATATTAGCAATATCACTTTCAACTAAGTACTCGCCTGGCTTTTTTCTATTATTAATTATTTCGTCATACAAATACTCGTATGCCATGTCTTTTCTAGATATTTTAATCACCTCTTACTATGATTTTATTGTAAGTATAAAAATAATCAATTTTATTTGAAATAAGAAATACTTACAGTATACTAATTGTATACAATTTTGATATCGTTTGCAAAAGTGGAGGTGAATTTGAAAAATATAATCGAAAATATTAAAAAACTAGATACCACTTGTATTTCAGATGCCTGTGATAGACTTGAGATTTCAGGATCACTAAGCAGTTTAAAACCTATTTTACCTGGTTCAAAGCTATGCGGTAGGGCATTTACAGTTAAGTATAGACCTAGTTCCGGCAATAATAGTACCGTTGGCGATTTTCTTGATGATTTAAAAGAAGGTGATTTAGCAGTTATAGATAATGGCGGCAAAACAGATGCTACTGTGTGGGGAGATATAATGTCTCTTTATTCTAAGATAAATGGAATTGCTGGTGCAATTATTAATGGTGCTTGTAGAGATATTCCAGAAATCAAAAAATTAGGGTTCCCTATTTTTAGCGCAGGTACTAACGCTGTTACTGGTAAAGGAAGATATGAAATAGAATATATCCAAAAGGCCATATACATAGATAATACCAAAATAGTACCTGGAGATATTATTATAGCTGATGATTCTGGAATAATTTGTATTCCAGAAAATAAAGCAGAAGAAGTTTATGAAATTGCAAAATCGATTAACGATATTGAAGAAAAAATCAAACAAGCGATTCAATCTGGAAAGCCATTAAATGTGGCAAGAAATATGTATAATTATCATAATTTGCAAAAACCTAATACTAACTTAGATAGCAAAAAAGGAGACTAATATGTGTGATGTAAAAAACAACGTTATAGATGATAACAAAGAAATTTTAGAGGAATTATCAAAGCTAACTACCGCTACAGTCCATGAAGCTCAGGGCAAAAAAGGGGCATTCAATCCAAATATAAAACCTCTTATCAAGGGCAAACATATTTGTGGTCAAGCCCTTACCGTCAAGACAGGCCCATCTGACAATCTAATGCTTATAAAAGCTATTTCTATGGCACAAGAAGGTCAAATAATCGTCTTAGACCATAACAGTATAGAGATGAGTGGGCCTTTCGGAGCAGTGCTTGCTACAGAGTTAAAAACTAAAAAAGTTAGTGGACTTATTACTAACGGTTCAGTAAGAGATAGTGAAGACATTAAAAAAATGGATTTTCAGGTATTTTGTAAAAATTTGAGTATACTTGGAACTTCAAAAGTAGAAGTTGGTACTATAAATCATCCTATAGCTGTTGATAATGTTGTTGTTAACCCGGGCGATTATATACTTGGTGACGACGATGGTGTAGTCTTAATCAAAAAAGAAAATATCAAAGAGGTAATTAGAGAATCTAAATTAAGAGACGAAAAAGAATCTGTCGTTATAGATAGGATCAAAAAAGGCGAGAGCTTGTTTGATATTTACAATTATCAGAAAAAATTTGATGAATTAAATATAGAAGTTGAAAATTAAGGAGTAAAAGATGACTATTCAATTAGATGTATTACAAACTGCTGGTTTAGCTGCTTTGCTATTTTTTATGGGTAGTAAAATCAAATCAAAAAGTAATTTTTTGCAAAAATATTTTATACCAGCTCCGGTAATAGGGGGATTAATATTTAGTTTATTAGCTTTCATTGGAGTAAGAAATAATCTATATTCATTTGAAATGGATTCAGTTTTACAGGACTTCTTTATGAATGTATTTTTTACAGCAGTTGGATTTGAGTGTTCTATCTACATAGTTAAAAAGAGTGGAATACTAGGAATGAAACTTGCTGTTGTAGCTATTCTACTATTAGTGTTCCAAAACTTACTTGGTGCTTCATTAGCTAGGTTATTTGGAATAAATCCTCTTCTAGGAGTTGCCATGGGCTCTGTATCAATGAGTGGTGGTGTAGGATCAGCTGTTGCTTTCGGGCCTGACTTTGAAGCCTTGGGAGCTGCTGGAGGTACTGCCATAGGTACAGCTGCAGCTACATTTGGTTTGTTAGTTGGAAGTATAATAGGTGGACCTGTTGCAAAAAGATTAATTGAAAAGAAAAATTTAAAAACCAATGAAAATTTAAAGAATGAAGAAACTACAACATCAGAAAAAACAGTGCTTAACAAAGCTTCATTTTTAAAAAGCTTCTTATTAGTTGTTTTAACCGGTGCATTAGGTTCAATTATATCATTACTACTTAATAAAACAGGTTTGAAATTCCCTTACTATGTCGGTTGCTTATTTGCCGGAGCTATTGTTAGAAATATTGCCGACTATAAAAATTATGAACTTAAACCAGAAGAAATAGGTACTATAAGTTCCTTCTCACTAAACTTATTCCTTTCAATGGCCTTAATGCAACTTAATATAGCCAAAATAGTAAGCTTAGCTATCCCTATGTTTGTAATCTTACTATCAGAGACACTACTTATGGCCATATACGCTTACTTCATTACATTTAAAACTTGCGGTAGTGATTATGAAGCAGCTGTAATGGCAGCGGGCCACTGTGGCGTTGGCTTAGGTCAAACTCCAAATGCTATTGCTAATATGACTGCTGTAACCGAAAAACACGGACCTGCTCCAACAGCTTGGTTTGTGCTTCCTGTTATAACCGTTATATTTATAAATATTTTTAACCCAATTATTATAACAGCATTTATGAATATTCTTTCATAATAAATATGTAAACTATAAATAAAAAAGATTCTCATCATTTTTGATGGAGAATCTTTTTTATCTTAAAAATATATTAAATATATTCCTTATCCCAATAAGATTTGGTTGTTCTTGATAACCAGATTATGGTGTTTATCATGTAGGCTCCGAGGATTCCTGCTTGAATGAAGCTTATTGCTAGGTAAAAGCCTAAGTTTGTTCCTAAGGCCTTTAAGAGCTCTGTAAGAGCAAAGGCTATAAAGAAGGCTCCCAACCATTTGATTGATGTGGTAAGATTACCCTTAAAGTCTGTGTAGGCTAGGGCCTTGTGGCCGTATTTTTTCTTAAAGTTATCTCTACGAATTTTGATTTCTTCTCTTTTTTCTGGACTTGCCTCTGCCAGAAGCGCCGCATAGTAGTGGGCCATATCTTCTGTCCTATTCGTGTATTTTCTGAGCTTTTCCGCCTCAGATAGGCTTGGGTCTCTAATTAAGATTTCCTTTGTGATAGCTGCCTTTGACTTGTAAGTTATTCTTTTTTCTCTTAAATCTCTTAGGCCTTCTATATCTTTTTGATTATCAATCAATTCCAAGGTCTTTTCTTCATATTTTCTAATTGTCTTACTTGCCAAGTAAAAACTTATGACAACCATAGCTATTATACACATTTGAGCCATTATCATCCCTACATCATCGGTCTTGTTTAGGTCTAAGAATAAGGTGCTTACTATACTTGGTATTAGGATAAAGATTATTAGGGCTCCTGTCAATTTTATTATAGATCTCATAGACTCATCGCCTTTCTGTAGATTTCAACTAATCTTTTGCCTGTATTTGCAATCGACTTTTCCAGGGCGATTTTGTAGGCTTTTTCGCTTAAATCCGCAAGCTTTCCTTCAAGGATGCCCCCTATTTTACTTTCAAAGTCATCTAGACTCTTTCCTTTATAGATATTTTCTCCGTCCACAAAGCCATCTTCAAAGATTTCTATATCCCTTATTAGGATTTGGGCTTTTGTAGATAGGGCTTCTAAAAGAACTATGCCCTCGGTTTCCTCGTGGGTTAAAAAAGCGTAGAGGTCTGAACCTGAATAAGCCATCCTCAATTCATCGCTTGTAACATAGCCAGGCATGTGGAAATTATCTGGTGCTTGGTCAATATCTTTTTTTATTTCCGGGCTCATTAGACTCTTATCAAGCTTGCCAAACCAGACAAATTCGTATTCACCCATCCTTTTTGCAAGCTCTATAAAATCATCTATGCCCTTTCTTTTTATGGGAAGGCCCACAGATATTATTGATTTTTTATTTGGGTCTAGGCCATATTTTTTATAAAAATTCGCCCTATCATCACTTTTTTCTATCCAAAAATCTAGGTCTATTCCATTTGACACAACTTCAATTGGCCTATCAAGGTCATAAGTTTCTAGGATATTTTTAGAATACTGGGTTGGGGTTAGGACTATGTGACCTTGCCTATAGGCATGAACTAGCCATTTTTTAAAAAGTGGGGCAAGTTCATTTGAAAAAATAAAGGAATTCTTAAAATCTTCCATGGTTGAATGGCCGTGATAGACTACCTTCTTGCCAGCCTTTCTTGCCTTGTGTGCAAAAAAAACTGCTCCTGGCAAAGTGGTATTTATATGGACTAGGTCAAAATCTTCTTTTTCATCCAGACTATAGGGAAAACCTACAAGGTCTAGGGCCTTTTTTTGGTGGTCAATAGCCTTGCCTACGCCAGATTCTTTGACTGTTTCATAATCTTTTGAATATATTAATACCTTCATGGACGTATTCCTTTATTGCTTTTTGGTAAACATCTTCGCATTTCTTGCCAAAGCTTTCAACCGAAAAATTCTCCTTGGCATATTCCTTAGCGTTTATTTCAAGAAGCTCCTTATATTCAGAATCTGAAAATACCCTATTTACAAATTTTTCGTATTCTTCAAAATCATTATATTTAAAGCCATTAAAGCCATTTACAATGACCCCATCAAGGACCGAATCATTCCTGCAAAGGGCAATGGTCCCATTAGAAAGAGCCTCATAATAAGTTAGACCTTGGGTTTCTGAAACTGATCCAGAAGAAAAGATATCAGCCGCTTGATAATAGCGGTTAACAGAATTTGAATCAACCATACCGGTGAAAATCACCTTTTTGGATAAGTTAGCTGCATATTTTTTAAGCTTATCAAGGTATGGGCCTCCCCCAACTATGTATTGATTTATAGTAGGATCTTTTAGCCTATCGTAATAAGCCATGACCTCTTCTATATTTTTCTCCTCACCAAGCCTACCCAAATAGATAATGATTTTCTCATCATCAGCCATACCAAGTGATTTTCTCAGGATTTTTTTATCATAAAACTCAGGCATAGCAATACCTGTAGGAATTACATCAAGTTTATTTTTCTCAATCCCATACTTAAGAAGCAACTCTTCAGTCTTGGCAGTAGGAGTAATAATCCTAGTACAAAGCTTAGAAAAAGTCTTAGAAGCAATTGCCACCATCTTCTTACCCGCCCTTTCAGATGGGGAAAAATAATGAGTGTAGTCCTCATAAACCGTATGGTAGGTGTGGACAAGGGGAATCTCTAAATCTCGCTGGATGCTCTTAGCCATCAAAAAGGTAGAAAACTCGCACTGGGAATGGATAATATCAGGTTGCCACTCCTTAATCTCCTTAAGATGAGAGGAAGCTAAAAGATTAGAAACCCTAGCCTGGGGATAAATCTTCTTGGCAGAAAGACTTCCTACATAATAAACATTGCCATCCTTATAAGATTTCGTAGTATTAGATAAGGTAAGGACTCTCACATCATGGCCCTTATCCTCTAAATATTTTTTTAAATTCAGAACAGAACGTACTACCCCATTAACAACAGGCCAGTACCAATCACTGGTAATTAAAATTTTCATAAAAACCTCACTAGTATAACAATACCATTATTTGTAAGTCTTATCCAAGATAAAATTATTTTAAGGGGCTTTCCCCTAAAACCCCTTTTTTATTATAAAGATAATGATTTTTTGTTTTATTATCCAAGACAATATTATTATTTACTTTAATTCTTCGTACTTTCATCTCATAATAAATAATAATTATAAACCTGTCCCTTCGTACAAAGGGGGAGGCCCAGGGACCCTTTCGCATGGGTCCCCATCGGCCTCCCCCTTACACCCCCACTCCGTTACCCCCCGCAAGCGACTCTTGCAGAGGGCAAATTGAAGATTGCCTCTGGCAATCTTCTATGTTAGACATGACTGCTATTCATTTTGGTGCAAAATCTATTATTTCAAATCTCGTCAGCTAAAAATTTAGATTCACTCCACTTCGTTTCGTTCAACAAAATTTTCTTAAAGCTTCCTCGATTTAAAATAATTGACGATTTTAATTCTGTAAGTCTAAAAGCTCTTTTTCCTAGACCCACTAATAGCAATGTTTACCAGAGGCAAACGAGCCTTAGAACCGATTAGTTGTTATATTTCTCTCAAAATAAAGACCTATATCCCCAAAGTCGGGAAATTTTGTAAATGGAGATGCCGTTAAAAAAATCTCCTGACGCACGAGTTAAAATTAAAATTCTGTAAGTACTGAGATGTAGAGCGTATAAAAAAGAAATATTTGGGCTAGATTGAGATTTTTAGGCATCGGAATGTCAAAATCAGTATGAATAAAGATAGCTAATACAAGGGGTTCTGCCTAAAAAGAGTGGATTGCCGTTAGGCAATCTTCTCTGTTCGCACTCCGCTTTAGGAGCAGACGAGGGTGTAGCGTAAGGGGGTCTTAGGGGGAACCGGTGAGGGGGTGTAGGACTCCCCAAAAGTTGTAG